>CALBMW010000490.1 GCA_937896275.1 uncultured Myxococcales bacterium | reverse complement strand
GAGGGCGGCCGCGTGGCGTCCGCGGCGTGGGCGTCCGCCGGCCCCGGGGAGGCATCCCGCGGCAGGGCAGCGTCCGAGGCGGGACCCAGGTCCACGCTCCGGGCGAGGCCGACCGCCGTCCCCATGTCGGGCCGCGGCGCCTCCGAGGGCGCGCCGTCGGGCCAGAAGAGCGCCGCCAGGCCGACCACCGCCATCCCGCCCAGGAAGCCGGCCACCAGCCGCGTCGAAGGTCGGGGAGAGCGCCGGCGCGAGAACGACTCGCCGCGCATCTGCAGTGACGTCGGCTCGGCCTCCTGCTCCGCCTCGGCCTCGGGGCTGAGCCTCGCCTCCGCCTGCGCGCTGGCCTCTGCCTGGGCCTCCTCCTCGGCCACGAGCGCCGCGATCTCCGGCGGCACCGTCCAGGCCGCCGTGCGCGTCACCGAGCCGAAGGCGCCCCCGAGGGCCGCCCGGAAGGCCGCCGCGTCGGGGAAGCGGTCGGCGGGATCGGTCGCCAAGGCCCGGTGGAAGAAGTCTCGAGCCCGCTCCGGCAGGTCCAGATCGGCGGCCTGAACGAGCGGGTCATAGGCGGGATCGCGCTTCAGCCGCAGCACGTCCGTGCTCGACGTGCCGGGGTAGGGCCGTCGCCGCGTCAGCAGCTCGAAGGCGATGACCGCGACCGCGTAGAGATCGCTCCAGGGCCCGATGTTGGTGCGGTCGATTTGCTCGGGCGCCATATAAGAAGGGGTGCCCGCGAGCTGGCGCGTGTCGTCCCCGTCCTCGGTGAACTTGGCCAGCCCGAAGTCCACCAGCCGAACGTAGTAGGGCTCGCCCGGGACCGCCTGCACCATGACGTTGGGCGGCTTGACGTCGCGGTGCACGATGCCGCGCGCGTGCGCACCCTCGAGCGCCGAGAGGATCTGGCCGAGCACGCGCAGCGCGTCGTCGGCGTCGAGGGCGCGGGCGCGCTGCAGATCGCGCAGGGTGCGGCCCCCCTCGACGTACTCCATCACGAGGTAGGGCCCGCCCTCGTGAATGCCGAACTTGAGCAGGCGCACGATGTTGGGGTGGGTCAGGCGGGCCAGCGCGGTCGCCTCGCCGCGGAAGCGCTCGACGGCCGCGTCGTCCGATGCCTCGAGTCCGGTGCCCAGCACCTTCAGGGCCGCCTTGAGGCCGATGGGCGTCTGCAGCGCCAGGAAGACGCTCCCCAGGCCCCCGCTGCCGAGGGTCGCCACCACCAGGTAGTCGCCCCGCATCTGCCCCAGGACGGGATCGATGAGGCCGTTGTAGTCGAGCCGGTCGAAGTACTCGCGCGGGATGTTGTGGTAACCGCGGCGGCGGCAACGGTCGGTGGCGCAGGCCGCCATCGCGAGGCCTCGCACCTCGCAGGAGGGGCAGACGCCGAGCTCGTCGCCAGGGTTTTGCACAACCATCACTCGCCTGTGCCGCGGCGCCCGCAGGATAGCCGGGTGGGGAGCGGGCGGCAACGTGCTCTCAGCGAGTGCGCTCCACGGCCTGGGCCATGCTGACCCGGGCCAGGCGCGGTGCCCACGCGCGGGGGATCCACCGCGCCGCCCAGGTCGTCAACCAGTTCAGCCAGCCCGTGACGATGGTGCGTTTGCCGCGCAGGACGCCATCGATCGCCAGATCCGCGCATTTGCGCGAGGACATCATGAAGCGCTCGCCGCTGGGCTTGGTCTTCTGGCCGGCGACCTCGAGGAAGCCCGTGTGCGTGCCGCCAGGGCACACGCACTGCACGCGGACGCCCGTGCCGCGCAGCTCCTCGTCGACCGCCTCGCTGAAGCTGAGCACGTAGGCCTTGGTGGCCGCGTAGACGGCGAAGTCGGGCACCGGCATGAACGCGCCCGTCGAGGCGACGTTGACCACCTGGCCGCGGCCGCGGCTGACCATGTCCGGCAGGAAGCGGCGCGTGAGCTCGGTCAGGGCCACGGCGTTGACGCGCAGCAGATCGGCGTAGCGCTCCCAACCCACGTCGAGGAAGGGGGCGTAGTCGCCGAAGCCCGCGTTGTTGATCAGCAGGTCGATGGGCTTGCCGGCGGCCTCGGTGCGGTCGTGCAGCAGGCGAGGCGCGTCGGGGCGGGTCAGATCCGCCGGCAGCACGTCGACCTCCACACCGTGGGCGGCGATCAGCTCGTCGGCGAGGGCCTCGAGGCGGTCCTCGCGGCGCGCCACGAGCACCAGGTTGGCCCCTTCTTCGGCCAGGCGCCGGGCCATATCGGCGCCGATGCCGCTGCTCGCGCCCGTGATCAGCGCCCGTCGTCCCTTGATACCGCCGTTCATCCGCACCTCCCGGACCGCATCGGTAGCACGAGGCGTCTCCGTAAGCGCCCAGGATCGTTCATGAAGAACGATTTAATTTGTTAAGGGTTAGCGTGACCTTTATTCTCCAGACCGTGACATTAACGAGACCGTTGAGCCCGAGTTCCAGAACGGCGACCGTGGCCCACCGTGGCCGGCGCCCCCACCGAGGAGAAGGACCGTGAAGAACCTGCACCTGCTCGTCATCGATCCGCAGAACGACTTCTGCGACCCGGACAAGGGCGCGCTGTTCGTGCCGGGCGCCGAGCGCGACATGGCGCGGTTGGCGCGCATGGTCGACCGGTTGCGTGGTCGCATCGCCGACATCCACGTCACGCTCGACAGCCACCACGCGGTCGACATCGCGCACCCTGTCTTCTGGCGCGACGCCGCCGGCAACCCGCCCGCGCCCTTCACCGCCATCGGCGCCGCCGACGTCAAGGCGGGCAAGTGGACCACCACGCTGCCCGGCGCGCGGGCCCGGGCGCTGGCCTATCTCGTGGCGCTCGAGGCGTCCGGCCGCTACCCCCACACGATCTGGCCGGCGCACTGCCTCATCGGCAGCTACGGCCACAACGTCGTCCCGGCGCTCTTCTCGGCGCTCAACGCCTGGGAGACCGAGCGCTTCGCCGTCGTCGACTACGTCACCAAGGGCTCGAACCTGTGGACCGAGCACTTCTCGGCGGTGCAGGCCGAGGTGCCCGATGCCGGTGACCCCGACACGCAGGTCAACACCCGCCTCATCGACACGCTCGAGAAGGCCGACCTCATCCTCCTCGCGGGCGAGGCCGGCTCGCACTGCCTGGCCAACACCGTGCGAGACATCGCCGGCAACTTCAGCGACCCCTCCTTCGTGAAGAAGATGGTGCTGCTCGAGGACGCCACGAGCCCCGTGCCCGGCTTCGAGGCCTACCAGGACGCCTTCCTGAAGGACATGGTCGCCCTCGGCATGCAGCGCAGCACCACGGAGCGCTTCCTCACCTGAGCCCCCCGATCTGAGGAGGTCCCCGGCCACGGGGGCACCTCTCGATCTCTCCTCGAAGTCATCCCTGACGGTCGCGCCGCGACCAAAGCTGGAGGTGTGTCATGCCTGTCCTCGACAACCACGCGATCGCCGGATCGACCTACGGCTTCTCCGCCACGCGCCTCGGCGACCTGGGCGCGAGCGAGTACACGCTCGTCGCGCTCGCCGCCGACGTGAGCGGCAGCGTCAGCCCCTTCCTGGATCAGATCGAGCTGTGCGTGCAGCGCATCGCCCGCACCTGCCGCCGCTCGCCGCGCGCCGACAACCTGCTGCTCCGCGTCGTGCAGTTCGGCACCGATCTGGCCGAGGTGCACGGCTTCAAGCCGCTGCCGGAGATCGATCCCGACGACTACGTCGGCGCCCTCGCCTGCCGGGGCACGACGGCGCTCTACGACGCGGCGCACAACGCGGTCGAGTCGGTGACGCGATACGGCAAGTCCTTGACCGACAACGACTTCTCGGTCAACGGCATCGTCTTCGTGGTGACCGACGGCCACGACTGCGCGAGCACCGAGACCGCCCGCAGCGTGGGCGAGGCCCTCACCCGCGCCGTGCGCTCCGAGGCCCTCGAGTCGCTCGTCACGGTCCTCGTGGGCGTGGACGTGCAGAGCAAGGCCACCGCCCGCGCCCTGGCCGACTTCGCGCGTGACGCGGGGTTCACGGGCTTCGTCCAGCTCGAGAAAGCGGGCGAGGACACGCTGGCGCAGCTCGCGGCCTTCGTCACCCGCAGCATCGCCCTGCAGTCCACGGCCCTCGGCAGCGGCCACGCGGTGACCCTGACCTTCTGACTCGGCACCCGGAGCGCAGCCATGATCGTCGAAGAGGTGGGACGCGGCCCGGTCACGCTCGAGACCGAGCACTTCGTCGCGCAGGGCGGCGAGGGCTCGGTCTACGCCCGCGACGGCGTGGCCTACAAGCTCTACCACGACCCCACGCGCGCCCTCCCCGAGGGCAAGCTGCACGCCCTCGGGGTCCTCGACCCCACCCACATCGTGCGGCCCGAGCGGCTGCTGGTGAAGGACGGCGCGGTCGTCGGCTACGCGATGCGGTTCGTGGCCGACGGGCGCCCGCTGGCGCCCCTCTTCACGCCTGCCTTCCGCCGCCGAAACGGCATCGAGACGGCCACCATCGTCCGGCTGGTGGCTGCCATGCGGGCCACCGTCGCCCACGCGCACGCCCACGCCGCGCTGGTCGTCGATCTCAACGAGCTCAACACCCTGGTCGGCGCCGACTTCGCGGAGCCCTTCTTCATCGATGTGGACAGCTGGCAGGTGCCCGGCTACCCGGCGACGGCGCTGCTGGACCCCGTGCGCGACCGTCACGCGGCCACCTTCTGCCCCGGCACCGACTGGTTCTCGTGGGCGGTGGTCACCTTCCAGCTCTGGGTGGGCGTCCACCCCTACAAGGGGAAGCACCCCACGCTCGGCACGCTCGACGCGCGCATGCTGGCCGACGCGTCCGTCTTCGACCCCGCCGTCAAGGTGCCCGCCGCCTGCCCCCCGGTCGAGGTCATCCCCGCGCCCCTGCGGGCCTGGTACCAAGCGGTCTTCCAGGCGCGGCATCGCGATCCGCCGCCCCCCGTCGGCGGCGCCTCGGCCTGGGTCCCGGTGACGCGCCCGCTGTCGGCCGGCGAGCACCTGCGCGTGGCGGTGATGCAGACCTACGATGGTCAAGTGCGCGCCTTCGCCGCGCGCTTCGGCGTGCGGGTCGCCGTCACGGCGCGCAGCATCTGGGTCGACGCCCACCGCGTCGCGCCGGCCCCCGTCGGCTGCCTGGGCTTGGCCTTCGATCCGCGCGGCCGGCCCGTGGTCGCGGCGCTGCTCGACGGCCAGGTGACCGCCTGGTGTGAGGGACCGGTGAGGGGCGCGGTCGCGGCCGACGCGCTGGTGGGCCACGCCGGACACCTGCACGCGCGGATCGGTGACCGCGTGGTCGAGCTCCAGATCCGCGGCAGCGCGCTCGTCTCGCGCACGGTGGCCCGGGTGCTACCGCGCGCCTCGGCGCTCTTCCCCGGCGTCGTCGTCCAGCACCTGCTCGGCGCGGCCTGGGTGACCCTGCTGCCCGCGGGGAGGCAGGTGCGCGTCCCGGCCCTCGACGGATGGCGGGTGCTCGACGCCTGCCACACCGCGGGCGTCCTCACCGTGGTCGGCGCGCGCGGCGGCCGCTACGCCCGACTCACCCTGCGCTTCGACGCCGCCGGCCACGACCTCAGCCTCGATCCCGAGGTCGACCGCCCGCAGATCAACCTGACCGTCCTGGATCGAGGCGTCGTGGTGCGCCTCGAGGACGACGACGCGCTGAGCCTGTTCCCGACGGCGCGCGGCGCCACTGGCGCCCGGCGCGTCATCGACGACGCCCTGGGCGCCGATCTCGAGCTGCACACCTGCGACGGCGGGCTGGTGGCCGTCCGCGGCGACACGCTCCTGCGCCTGTCGCTGGCCGGCTGAGCCCCGCAGGGGGTAAGTTCGCGCCATGCCCGCACCCGACTCCGAAGCCGCCGCCATCGCGGCGTGGCGCGCCGAGCAGTACCCGCGGCCGGCCGTCACGGTCGACCTCGTCGTGCTCACGGTCACCGACACCGACCTGAAGGTGCTGCTCATCCGGCGGCGCGACCCTCCCTTCCAGCACTGCCGCGCCCTGCCGGGTGGCTTCGTGCGGGTGGGCGCGGGGCCCGACGAACCCGGCGAGGATCTCGAGGCCGCCGCTCACCGCGAGCTCAACGAAGAGACCGGCCTGCCGCGCGGCTCGGCCTATCTCGAGCAGCTCTACACCTTCGGCCGGGCCGGCCGCGATCCGCGCGGGCGCGTCATCACGGTGGCCTACTACGCCCTCGTCCGGCCGGACCTGGCGCCCCTCGTCACGGCCGGCACCGACGCCGAGGGCGTCGAGTGGTGCTCCGTCGGCGAGGTGGACCGCGCCGCGCTCGCCTTCGACCACGGCCAGATCCTCGACGCCGCGATGGCGCGCGTCCGCGGCAAGATCGACTACACCCCCATCGCCTTCGACCTGGTGCCCCCGACCTTCACGGTGACCGAGCTGCGCGCGGTGTACGAGGCCATCAAGGGATCTGAGGACGACCCCGGCAACTTCCGCCGCCGCTTCAAGCGCATGGTCGAGGACGGGCTCATCGAGCAGGCGCCGGGCAAGCGCCTCACGGGCAAGCGCCCCGCGCGCGTCTACCGCTTCGTCCGGCGCTGAGCGCCTGCCATGAGATCGGCCGACGGCCACGGCCGCGCCGAGGGCCCCGCGATCGCCGCGACGCCCGCCCAGCGAGTTCCGTTATTATTGTAAGTTTCCGGCAGTTTTGTTGGCGAACGCGAATCCTGGCGATACCGTTCGTCCAGGTTCAATCGCCGGGAAGGTGCCCCCTGGGGACTACGATGGCCTCCGACGAGCTGCCCGAAATCCTCCACGAGCGCCTCATCGTCCTCGACGCGCTCGACGCGATGCGGGTGGCGGGGCGGCTCGACGGCCGACTGGACGTGGAGCTGGTCGAACGCACGGCGTGGCGCGGCGAGTGGGCGCGCGACTATCAGCGCATCGACGCGGCCGGCGTCCCCCCGCTGCTCGGGGCCACCGACGATCACCTGGTCTTCCAACACGTGCAGGGCGTGCGCCTCACCGACCGCCTGGCGTCGGGCGCGCCGCTGCCCACCTGGGAGGCGTTGGCGATGGCCTGGCAGGCCGCGGTCGGCCTGCGCGGCGCGCACGCGCGGGGCATCGCCCACGGTCAGCTCGGCCCCGACGCCGTCGTCCTCGACGACGACGCCGTGTCCCTGGTCGGGTGGACCTGCGAGCACCGCGTCGCGCCCGACGTGGTGCGCCGCGATCTGATCGGGCTCGGCGACGCGCTGCACGCCGCCCTCACCGGCTGCCTCGCGACCGACGCCTCCCCGCCGCTCCATCGCCGGGCGCTGGGCGTGCCGGCGCTCGCCTCGCTGCTGGATCCCGCCGCCTCGATCGGGCGCCTGCTCGCCGCCTTGCGCCCCGACCTGCGGCTGGCGCTGCAGGACGCTCAACGCGACGTTCAGGCCCGCGTGACCGAGGTGCGCGTGCGGGTGCCGGCCCTGCGCGACTTCCGCGGTTCCATCGACGCGCTGGGCAAGCGCCTGGCCCGGCTCGACGACGGCAGCCGGGCCGCCACCGAGCTGCGCAGGCTGCTGGCTCGCTCGGATCGCCTCGGGCGGCTGCTCGTCGAGGTCGCGGGGGACACGGCGACCCCCGTCGCGCCACGGCCCCGCAAGCGCGTGATGCAGGTGAGCGCGGCCGGGCTGGCGCTCACCCTCGCGGTCGCCGCGGTGGTCGCCAGCCGCGGTGGCGGGCCAAGCTCGAGCCGTCCGGCCCGCCCCCAGACCCTCGTCGCGGTCGCCCCGCCACCCTCCGCGGGCCCGGTCCCGTCGGCGCCCCC
>CALBMW010000489.1 GCA_937896275.1 uncultured Myxococcales bacterium | reverse complement strand
GCCTTCCGCAGCCAGGCCTACGCCTACGCCGAGCACTACCGCCGGGCCAACTGGTGGGACGCGGGGCTCTACGCGATCATGGACGGCATGTCCGCCCTGGCGGTGGGCATGATGATCGCGTTCGGGGCCTGGCGCTTCGACGCTGGCGCGGGCGTCACCCTGGGGCTGCTGGTCGCGTTCATCGACTACCTCAACAAGGTGTTCGTGCCCATCCGCGAGTTCTCGGGGCGCTTCGCGACCATTCAGCGGGCGGTGGCGGCGCTCGAGCGCATCTTCGGGCTGATGGACACCGACGAGCGGATCGAGGACGGCACCGTGTCCCTCGGTCGCGCCCGCGGCGAGCTCGCCTTCGAGCGCGTCAGCTTCGCCTATGGCGAGGGTCGGCCCCGCGTACTGCGCGATCTGTCCTTCACCGTGCGCCCCGGCGAGGTCGTCGCCCTGGTGGGGGCCACCGGCTCCGGCAAGACGACGCTGGGCAAGCTGCTGCAGCGCACCTACGACGGCTACGAGGGTTCGCTCCGCCTCGACGGTCACGAGCTGTCGTCGCTGCGCGTGGACGATGTGCGCCGCAACATCACGGTCGTCCATCAAGAGCCCTTCCTGTTCGAGGCCAGCGTGGGCGAGAACCTGTCGCTGTGGCGGCCGGACGTCGCCCCCGAGCGCGTGCGTGAGGCGGCCACGCGGTCTCGCGCGGCGCAGTTCATCGAGCAGTGGGACGACGGCTACGATCACCCGCTCCGCGAGCGCGGGGCCAACCTGTCCGTCGGTCAGAAGCAGCTCTTGAGCATCGCGCGCGCGATGGCGCGGGACGCCCCGCTGGTGATCCTGGACGAGGCGACGGCGAGCGTCGACAGCCTGACGGAGCGGCTCATCGACGAGGCCATCGCCGAGCTGCTCGTGGGCAAGACGGTGCTCGTGATCGCCCACCGCCTGTCGACCATCACCAAGGCCGACCGCATCCTGGTGCTGCACCATGGCGAGTTGGTGGAGCAAGGGACCCACGACGCGCTGATCGCGCTCAGTGGCCGTTACAAGCTGCTGGTCGAGACGGGCTTCGCGCTGTGACGGGCCCGGTCAGGGGTGGGTGACGCCCGCCTTGGGGTTCAGCGCGCGGGCCGCGGCCAGGGCCGCCTCGGCGCCCGCCGCGTCGCCCAGGGCGCGCTTGACTTCGGCGATGCCTTCGAAGACCTCGTCCACCCGCAGCGGATAGGCCTCGACGCGGATCAGCAGCGCGCGCGCCCCGTCCAGATCGCCGTTCGCCGCGCGCGCCCGGGCAGCCAGCAACAGGCTGTCGGGATCCTGCCGCACGCCGAGGTTCATCTCGGCCCACTTCAGCGCCTCGGCCGGATCCTTCTTGTCCTCGAGCCAGAAGTGGATCGCGTGGGCGGCCATGGCCTCCGGGTACTTGGCGAGCAGCGCCCTCCAGGCCCGATCGGCCTCGAGGAGCGCCGCGTCCGCGTCGGCCGTCCGCCCCAGCGCGCGCAGGACGCCGGCCTTCGCGCCGATGAACTCCGGGAGACCGGTCGCCGCGACGACTTCGTCATAAATACGCAGTGATTCCGTATGCTTGCCAAGCAGGCTCTCCACCTCGGCCAGGTGCTCGGCGACCTCGAAGTTCTGTGGCAGGCGCGCATAGGCCCGCCTGAAGAAGGTGCGCGCCTCCTCCCAACGACCGGTGCGCAGGCGCAGGTGGCCGCGCTGGAGGTCGATCCACGCCAGCGGGACGGGGTGGACGTTGTTGTAGGCCCCGTGGGCGCGGCGCAGCGCCTCGTCGGCGGCGTCGATGTCGCCGGCCAGGAAGGCCAGCAGGGCCCGCTTTCCATAGTCGTCGAAGGTGGTGCCGCGGGTGCTGGACTCGATGAGGGGCTCGGCGCCCTTCCAGTCGCCCAGGTTGCGCGTCACCCAGCCCAGCGCGCGCTGGGCGGCCTGGTCATCGGGGTGCTTCGCGAGCACGCCCTCCAACTCGGCCTTGGCCTCGCGGAAGCGGTGCATGTGCGCCCGCACGCCGGCGCGCTGGCGGTGGTACTTGGGCTCGTCCGGCCTCTTGGCGATGGCCTCGGTGAGCAGTCGGTCGGCCTCGACGGCGTGGTCCAGATTGCCGTCCAACTGCATTTGATCGCTGTGCCACGCAGCCAGCGACGCGCGCGCACCGGCGTCGTCGGGGAAGCGAATCACGCGTTGGTCGAGCGCCTGGCGCTGCGCCGCCAGGTTGCGCACGTAGATCTCGGGCGCCGTCGATCGCACCTGCGAGGGGCCCGCGGGCCCCAACTCTGGGACGTCGGGGGGGGTCTGCGCGCGAGGTGCTCCCTTGCCCGCGATCGAGATGGCCGCGGGCGCGGGCTTCGGGGTGGGGGAGGGGGTCGCCGCGGGCACCGCCCCGAGGACGGCGGGCGTGGCGGGAGCGGTGGGCGAGTCCTTCGACGAGCACCCCGCCGCCAGCGCGACGGCGAGGGCGAGCGGGATGCGCATCGGCTGACCTCAGTTCGGCGCGGCCAGGTAGGGCCACATGCCCGGGAAGGGCACGTCGTTGGCCTCGACGCAGTCCCACTCGGTGCCCAGGGGCACCGTGCCGACCAACACCGAGAGCGTCAGGTCGACCACGTTCTGGGTCAGCGAGCGGCCGCCGCTCGTGGACATGGCGTCATCGAGCAGGCCGAGGATCACCAACTCGCGGTGCAGGTAGCCATCGGCCGCGTAGGGCTTGCTGGCGTCCAGGATCAGGACGTCGTCGGCCAGCACCGGTCCAACGCCCGCCGGCGGAAGGCCGGCGCTCATCTCGAGGAAGGAGTTGCCCGGAACCCCATCGAGCGCGTCCGCCGCCAGCAGGCCGTTGCCGAGCGCGGCGCCCCAGGCGTCGGCCCAGCCGGCCCGGTCGCCGTCGGCGTTGTAGGCGTCCTTCTGAGGCGCGCCGATGAGGGCCGTGGCCACGGCCGCGCGGCCGAGCCGATCGATCAGCACCGGGGCGGGCTCTCCGCCCTCGCCGCCCATGCCGCCCGCGCCGCCCATGCCGCCCATGCCACCTTCGCCGCCGCCGCCATCGCAGCCCGTCGCGAAGTCCTCGCTCTGGCCCCTGATGAAGCCGATGGTCTGCGCGCACATCGCCTGGTTGCCGACGACGACCGCCAGCGCCGGGCTGGCCGCGCAGGTGGGCAGGCAGCCGTCGTAGATCGACTGGCGCTGCTCAGCGGTCGAGTAGCCGGGGCACTGCCCCTCGCAGATCGCGCAGTCGGCCAGCCAGCCGCACTGGATCTCGCAGTCGGTGCCCTCGGCAGCGCGCGTGATGCCGCAGCCGTCGCCGGGCGTGCCGCCCATGCCGCCCTCGCCGCCCATGCCGCCCGCGCCGCCGACGCCGCCCTCGCCGCCGCCGCCGCCCTGACCGCCGACGCCGCCCTGACCGCCGGCGCCGCCCTGGCCGCCGAC
>CALBMW010000488.1 GCA_937896275.1 uncultured Myxococcales bacterium | reverse complement strand
GGGCGTCGCGGAAGTGGCGTTCGTCGAGCCCGATCCAGGCCCGCGAGCGGTCGAGCAGCGCGCGCAGCTCGCCGAGCTCCTTCTCGAGGCCGACGCGGCGCTTCTCCGAGTCCTCCTGACCCAGCTCCAGGCGCATGGTGCGCACGCGGGTGGCCTCGTCGCCGTCCTCGGCCCCGGGGCGACTCGGGTCGCCCTCGACGCGCTGCAGGTCGGCGGCGAGGGCCGCGACCTGGGTGTGCTCGATGCCGAAGCGGAAGGCCCGCTGGATGCGCCGCTCGACGACGGGCGACAGGCTGCCGAGCTCCTCGTGGATGACGCGGGTCTTCTGCACGAGCACGTCGAGCACGCGGTCCTCGGCGCGCTGGGGCAACACGAAGTAGTGACAGCGCACCTCGGGGGCCTTCTGCAGCTTTCGGTCGATGCGCCCGTTGCGTTGCTCGAGGCGGCCGGGGTTCCAGGGCACGTCGAAGTGGAACAGGTCGGCGCACTGGTTCTGCAGGTTGACGCCCTCGCGGGCGGCGTCGGTGGCGATCAGGATGCGCAGGGGGTGCTTCGCGGGATCGGCGTTGAAGGCGGCCTTGATGGCCTCGCGGCGCTCCTCGCCGATGCCGCCGTGGAAGGTCGCGACGCGCTCGGCGGCCCGGTGCGAGTCGCGCAGGGCCGACGCCAGCTGCTGCTCCAGGTAGCGCTTGGTGTCGGCGTACTCGGTGAAGATCAGCACGCGCCGCGGGAGCCAGGCGGCGTCGAGCCGCCCAAGGTCGGGGCAGAGGTTCTGCTTGATCCAGCCGATCAGGTGCCGGACGCGCACGTCGGCGTCGTAGCGGCTCTTGGCGGCGACGGTGGCCATCTCGTCGAGCAGGGCGATCTCGGCGGCCAGCGCGCCGCCCGCGGAGGCGCGGGTGGCGGCCTGCATCTGAGCGTCCTCTTCATGCTCGACCTCGTCCTCGGGCAGCTCGGCGCGATCGTCGTCGGCGCCGGCGCTCTCGGCCAGCAGATCGAGGGCGCGTGGATCGACGTCCTGCGCCTTGGCGGCCTGCTGCGCCATCGAGCGACGGTGGACGTCGAGGGTCCGCGCGAAGGCCTCGATGCACGAGAGCAGGCGCTTCTGGAGCGAGGTGACGACCAGCATCGCGGAGGCCCGCTGAGCGTTCGTGGCACCGGTGAGGCGGCCCTCGCGAGCGTGGCGATACTGCTGAAGCAGGCGCGAGAGGAGAAGCTCGGGGGCGTCGTCGGCGAGGCCGTGGATCTCGATGCGGAGAATGCTGCGCTTGGGGAAGGGCTCGCCGATGGCACGAAGGTCCGACTTGAGGCGCCGCACCATCACCTCGTCGCGCAGCTTCGCGTCCACCGGCACGCCGCGGCAGAAGCGCTGCGGGTCGAGCAGCTCGAGCAGGGCCGAGAAGCTGTTGGAATGGCCGTTGTGGGGGGTCGCCGACAGGAAGAGCCTGTGCTCGAAGCGGGGGGCCAGGTCGCGGATGGTGCGGGTGAGCTTGGAGTCGATCGCGTACTTCGAGCCGCTCGCCGGCGCCGCGTTGTGGGCCTCGTCGAGGATGAGCAGCGCGCCGGTCGCGAAGTCGTCGAGCCAGTCGCGCAGGCCGGCGGCGTAGGTCTCGTCGCGGATGAGGGCCTGCGAGATGATGAAGCGGGTGTGCGTCTTCCACGGGTTGATGGCGTAGCCGCGCTGCTGGCGCACCTGTGAGACGTAGTCGCGGTCGTAGATGACGAAGGTGAGGCCGAAGCGCTCCTCCATCTCGTCCTTCCACTGCCGCACCACCGAGGGCGGCGCGCAGACGACACAGCGGCGCACCTTCTGGCGCATCAGCAGCTCGCGCAGGATCAGGCCAGCCTCGATGGTCTTGCCCAGGCCCACGTCGTCCGCGATGAACAGGTTGACGCGGGGCATGCCCAGGGCGAGGCGCAGCGGCTCGAGCTGGTAGGCCTTGACCTCGATGCCGGCGCGTTACGGGGCCTGGAAGAGCTTCGGATCGGTCGCGGTGACGCAGTTCCAGCGCAGGGTGTGCAGGTAGGCCGAGAACAGGCGCGGGGCGTCGAAGCCGCGGCTGGCGATGCGGGCCCAGTCGGTCTCGCGGAGCAGGCGCGCGTCGATCTCGCGGTCCCAGAGCACCTCGAGGGGGTCGCCCTGGGCGTCGTCGTCCAGGCAGGAGAGCCGGACGAGGGTGCTGTCCCCGGGGCGCGGGGGATCATCGACGCCCTCGACGAGGTACTGCCGAGAGCGGACGCGGACGAGATCGCCGACCTGGGGAATCATGAGCACCTCGGGCGGGCCGAACGGGGGCTGGCGCGCCGACGGGGCGCCGTCTCAGGATCGCGGAGCCGGCGCACCGAAGGGCTCGCGCTCATTCCACGGTGCTGCGCGCACCGCCTGTGCTTCGTCAACGACTGTGCCCTGCCCAGAGTCAACACGCCGCATCATCGACCGGCGGGCCGCCGTCGGCAAGGGGTCGGTGCACTCGAGGTTCGGGATGGGGTCCAAGAAGCGCACGGCGGCGCACCTGGACGCGACCGAGCGTGGACGGAGACGTCGGCCGCGACGCCTCGGCCGCTTCACCTCCCCGTGCCGCACGTTGCATCGACAGGAACACTCAGCAGGAGAGCCTCCCTGCCGGAATGCCCAGCTTCCTCGACGCTGCCGCGGGCCTCAGCTGGATCGCTTCCTCGACCGCGCCTCGGCGCTCTTCCGCCGTGTAGGTCCCCGCCGCCCTGACCACCATGACCCGACCTCCCCGCAGGCCCGGCCACCCGGACAAGGCGTCCGGCGTCAGGCCGCCTGCTTCGGATGGTCAGCGTGCGACAACTGCACTGGGGCCACTTCTCGGGATCAATCTGCCCTCAGGTGGGGCCAAGTCTGGGTATCACAATCAATCTCCATCGACGCTCACCGGCGGCGGGCAGAGAAGGGCTGAGAGGCGTCCTGCTTGGCCCACGAGCCCCCCGTGGATCGCGTCGGCGGCTGGACGACGCCGGTCCTGAGTTATAGAATCGTAGCGTGATTCTATACCGGAGATCCCCGTGGCCCTGAGCATCAAGAACGACGAAGCGGATCGGCTGGCCCGTGAGCTGGCCGAGTTGACCGGTGAGAGCCTGACCGAGACCGTGGTGCTGTCCCTCCGCGAGCGGTTGGAGCGCAAGCGGGCCGCCAAGGACAACCGGCCTCTGGCGGAGCGGCTGATGGAGATTGGCCGCCGTTGTGCGCGCCGCCCCCGCTTGGACACCCGCACGCCCGACGAGATCCTGGGCTACGACGAGAACGGGCTGCCCACCTGATGGTCATCGACACGTCCGCCGTCATCGCCATCCTGGCGCAGGAGAACGACGCCGAGCGGCTTGCAGACGCCATCTCGTTGGACGAGGTACGGCTGGTCTCCGCCGCCACGCTGACGGAGGCAGGGATCGTGGCGACCGTCCTCTTCGGCGAGGGCGGTGGCGCTGACCTCGACGACCTCTTGGAGGAGATGCAGGTCGAGGTCGTGCCCCTGACCCGGGACCACTCGCGGCTGGCCCGGGAGGCCTTCGCGCAGTATGGCAAGGGCCGTCACCCGGCCCGGCTGAACTTCGGAGACTGCTTCTCCTATGCCCTCGCCAAGGCGTCGGGCGCCCCCTTGCTGTTCAAGGGCAACGACTTCTCCCAGACCGACGTGAAGGTCGTGTCACTGGCGGTCCCGGCCGCCGAACGCGGCCCTTGACCCGCAGAGCGTCATCCGCACAGCGTCACCCGCAGATCCGCAGCTCATTGACACCAGGACGAACTCTTGTCCGAGCCTCGGGTACTGCACCAAGGGGGGAGCCGGGCAACGCACCCGACGCCCGCGCATAGCTACCCCGCCGGATGGGCGGGCCCTCGGTCGTCGCCCTCCGGCGGCGACTCGCCGTCGTCGCCACCGCCCGTACCCTGCAGCGCCAGGCCGGTGAGCGCCGAGACGTAGGCGGTGACGCCGGCGGTCGCGTGCTCCAGGTTGGCGCACAGTTCTCGCAGCTCGCTCACCGTCTCGGCCGCCCCGACCGGCAGCACCTCACCCGGGGACCGACCGATCCGGTCCAGCAGGAGCCGCGCCGAGAAGGCCTCCATCACGAGCGTCGAGATCGGCGTGCCGAGGTCGTGCGCGACCTGGCGCAGCAGGCGCGCCGCGTGTGGCCTCGCCTCGGGGGGCAGTCGCTCGATCAGGGTCGTGACGACCGCCGCGTCCGCCCCTCCCGACGCATCAGATCCCATCGACCGCGCCTTCGAAGGCCGTGTGGGGCGTGGGAAACGGCGGCCCCGGCCGCGCGAACAGGTAGCCTTGCAGCAAATGGCACCCCAGGGCCACCAGGCTGTCGCGCTCACCCACCGTCTCGACCCCCTCGGCCACCACTGTCATGCCCGCGCGCCGCGCCAGGTCGACCAGCGCCGCGACGATGTCCTGCTTGAGCACGGAGCGATGGACGTCCCTCACCAGCGACATGTCGATCTTCACGATGTCCGGACGCAGGCGCACCAGGCTCGCGAGCCCCGCGTAGCCCTCGCCCAGATCATCGACCGCCACCCGATAGCCCTGCGCCCGGATTCGCGCCAGCTCGTCGCTGAGCTGCGGGCTGCCGTCGAGGGCCGCGCGATCCGTGACCTCGAGCACCACCCGATGCGCCCAGGGCAGGAGGGGCTCGGTGACCGCGGTGAGGATGTCGGCCCGCAGCTCGGTCGGGTGCAGGTTGACGAAGATGGCCTCCTGCTGGTCCGGGTGCGCCCGCATCGTCGCCGCGACGGCGGCGCGCACGGCCTGACCCACGTCGTGCGTGCGGCCCAGCACCTCGGCGGCCGCCAGCATGCGCGCGGGCGAGGCCAGCGATGGCTCCTCGCACCGCAGGAGCGCCTCGTACCCGTAGACCGAGCCATCATGGCTCCTCACGATGGGCTGGAAGACCATGCGAATCTTCGGCAGGGCCCGCGCGAAGAGCTTCTCGGTGCGCGCGATGTCCCCCACGAACTCCTCGCCACCCCACCGGGCCACCAGCAGCTTGGCGCGCAGCCTCGACACCCGGCCCGCCTCGGCCGCCGCGCGCACCGCCCGCACCAACTCCTCGGGGGGAAAGGGCTTCGCCAGGTACTCATGGACTCGGCTGCGCAGCGCCTGCGACGCCGCCTCGACCGTTGGTTGGCCCGTCATCATCACGATCGGCAGCTCCGAGTGGGCGCCCCGCAGATCCCGCATCAGGTCGAGACCGCTCCCATCGGGGAGCGTGATGTCCAACACCAACGCGTCGAACTCACCCTCGCCGAGCGTCACTACGGCGCCGTGCAGGGTGCCGACGACGACGACCTGGCAGCCGGCGCCCGAGAGCGCACGCACGATGGTCTGAGCGAGCACCGGGTCGTCCTCCACGACGAGCACGCGCTCCGGTCGGAGCTCGGGCGGCGTGGTCTGCTGAGGCTGCAGGCCGGGGATGGGCCCGTCTGCGCTGGGCGCCTGCGGCGTCGTGCTCGCGGCGGCCGCCATCGGGCGCGCGGCGCTGGCCGCCAGCAGGTCGAGCAGCCGGGTGGGCAGGATCGGCTTGCGCAGCGCCTGGAACCTGCCGCCCTCGATCACCCCCGCGCCGGCCTCGTCGATGGCTCCCCCGGTCATCACGAAGGTCCGAGAGCGGAGCGCCGGCCGGGTCCCCTCGATCCACGCCAACAGCTCGGCCCCCGATCCGCCCGGGAGAGAGAGATCGCACAGCACCAGCGCCGGCTCGGGCCCAGCCTCGATCGCGCGCCGCCCCTCGGCCACCGTGCCCGCCAACAGCGGCGACCAGCCCGCGCCCGCGATGATCCTCGCCATCGCCGCCCGCACCGTCGCGTCATCGTCGACCACGAGCACCACGCCCTGCGCGACGCCCGGCACCTCGGCGAGCGCGGGCGCCCTCGGCGGCAGGCTGGCCAAGGCATCCGAGACCGCCCGGACGAGGTCCTTGGGCGACACGGGCTTCCACAGGATGGGCAGATCCCCCCTCTGCTGGCTGCGCGCGCCCTCGTCGAGGTAGCCGGACGTGAGGATGACGGCCGCCCTGGGCGCGACGCGCGCCGCGTACGCCGCCACGTCGTAGCCGCTGCCCCGCGGCATCACGACGTCGCTCAGCACGAGGTCGAGGCGGTCGCCGAGCAGGTCGATTTGCCGTTGGCCCTCCACGCCATCCGACGCGAGGTGAACGGTGCAACCGATGGCCTCGAGCACACGCGCCGTCACCCGCTGGATGGCGATCTCGTCCTCGACGACGAGCACCTCTGCGCCCGCACCGCGGGTGGCGAGGCTCGGCAGCGTGGGCAGGGGGCCCGTGACGGGCCTGGACGTCACCGGCTCGTCGCAGCACGGAAGGTCAACGCTGAACGTCGTACCCTGACCCGGGACGCTCTCGACGCTCATCGTGCCGCCCGCGTCGGCGACGATGCCGAAGCACGTCGCGAGCCCCATGCCCGTGCCCTTGTCCTTCGCCTTGGTGGTGAAGAACGGCTCGAAGATGCGCTGCCGCGTCTGTGCGTCCATGCCGATCCCGGTGTCGGCGACGGTGAGGCGCAGCCATCGCCCCGCCGGTCGCCCAGGGATTGACTCGGAGAGAGGCTCGAGCGCGATGCGCAGCGCCCCGCCGTCGGGCATCGCGTCGCGCGCGTTCACGGCGAAGTTCAGCACGATCTGATCGAATTGCACCGGGTCCATGAGCGCCACCGCCGGGCCAAACGGAGCGACGACGGTGAGGGCGATGTGCTCGCCGACCGTTCGGGCGAGCAGGTTGCGCAGTTGGGCGAGGCTCTCGCGCAGGTCGAGCGCGCTCTTGGTGACGGGCTGCTGGCGCGAGAAGGTCAAGAGCTGCTTGGTCAGCCCGGCGGCCCGGTCGGCGGCCTTGAGGACCTCGTCGATGTCCTCCCGACGCGCGTCGTCCTCCGGCAGGTCCTCCCGCACGAAGCCGGCATAGGACAAGATCACCGACAGCAGGTTGTTGAAATCGTGGGCGATGCCGCCGGCGAGCTTGCCGATCGCGTCCATCTTGCGGGACTGCGCGAGCGCGTCCTGCAGCCGCGAGCGTTCGGTGACGTCGAGCACGACCGAGGACACGCCGACGAGTGTACCGTCCGCCTGGGTGAGCGACGCGTTGTGCCACTCGCAGACCAGCGTCCGCCCGTCCCGGGAGATGTTCTCGTTGACCGACTCGCTGGCCCCGCACGCCAGCAGCCCCTGCCAGATCTCGGCGACGCTGGGTCGCGCGGCCGGCGGGACGATGAACTCCGCACGCTGCCCCATCGCCTCCTCGGCGGTGTAGCCGAAGAGCCTCTCGGCCGCCGGGTTCCAGCCCGTCACGCAGAAGTCGGTGTCCCACGCGATCTTCGCCACCGGCGACTGCGCGAAGCGAAGGCGCAACAGATGGTTCGACTCGCGCAGCTCGTCTTGCACCTCGGCCACCGCGCGCTCGCGCAGCCTCTTCAGCTCGACGAGCGTTCGGATCCTGCACGCCACCTCGACCCGGTCGATGGGTTTGGTGAGGAAGTCGATCGCCCCTTTGGCCAGGGCCTCGATCCTGACGCTGCGGTCCTCGTGGGCGGTGACCACCACCACGGGCAGCCCGGGGAGAGCGCGCCGCGCGCGAAGCTCAGCGAGCACCGCCATCCCGTCCACCTCGGGCATCATGAGGTCGAGCATGACGAGGTCGACGCGCTCGCGCGCCAACACATCGAGCGCCTCGGCCCCCCCCGCGGCGACGAGGACCTCGAAGCCCTCGCGAGCGACGAGATCGCCGAGGAGCCGGCGGTTGGCCGGCTCGTCGTCGACGACAAGCACCCGGGACTTCCGCGTCACTTCGGCACCTGCGGTGTCGCTCATCATGTTCCCCCCTCCGTTCCCCACGGCCCTGGCCTCGCACGCCCCGCGTCGGACCGACCCGACTCGGATCTGCGTCCCCGTATCACTGCGCGCTCGCCGCGATCTCGACCCGGTTGCGGCCGGCGCGCTTGGCCGCATACACCGCGCCGTCCGCGCGTCGCAGGACGTCGGCCGGCGCCTCGCCCCGAGCCCACTCGGCCACCCCGGCGCTGATGGTCAGCGCGCCCGCGGTGAGCGGCGCGCAGGCCAGGCGCTCGATGTCGGCGCGCACCCGATCGGTGCACTGCGCCGCGTCCGCGAGGCCCACCGAGGGCAGCACGACGCAGAGCTCCTCACCGCCATGGCGGCAGACCAGATCGCCCTCGCGAACGGTGGCCACGATGCGCGCGGCGATGGCAACGAGCGCGGCGTCACCCACGCCGTGGCCGTGGGTGTCGTTGACGCGCTTGAAGTGATCGACGTCGATCATCGCCACCGAAAACCCATGGTGCCCCGCCGCCGCGCGCTCCACCCGACGCGCCAGATCCTCGTCGAGAAGGCGACGGTTGAAGAGCCCGGTGAGCGCGTCCTTGGAGGCCGCCAGCCGGGCCTGAGCTCGTCGTCGACGACCAGGATCCTGCCTTTCGCCGACACCTCAGGCGTCCTCGGGCCGAGGTGCGGCGGCGCCGGCCAGCAGCCGCGCGACCTGCGCCAGAAACTCCTTGTAGGCGATCGGCTTGGCCACGTAGCCGTCGCAGCCCGCCTCGAGGATGCGCTTCTCGTCGCCGCGCATCGCGTGGGCGGTCACCGCCAGGATCGGCAGCCCCCGCGTGGTGGCGTCGGCGCGGAGCAGTCGGGTCGCCGTCAGCCCGTCGGTGCCGGGGAGCTGGATGTCCATCACGACGAGGTCGAGGGGCTCGGCCAGCGCCAGGGCGATCCCGTCGTCCGCGTTGTCGACCTCGCGCACCGCGTAGCCGGCCCGCCTCAGGATGTCGCCGAGCAGCTTGCGGTTCGTGGCGTTGTCTTCGACCAGCAGCACCCTCTTCACGAGACACCCCCGTCGGGCAAGGTCGCAGTGAGCGCGAGGCCCATCAGCCTCCGCGCCTGCTCGAGCAGGTCGCCGCGCCCGGTGACCGCCTTGCTGAACACCGCCTGGGCGTTCTGCGCGAGGGTCGCCCGGTCCGCCCCGGTGAGCTCCTTGGCGCTCAGGATCACGACCGGCAGATGGGCGGTCGCGGGTCGCGCGCGCACGGCCGCAAGGACGTCGAAGCCGCTCACGTCGGGCATCATCAGGTCGAGGATCAGGAGGTCCGGCCGAAGGGCCTCGATGGATTCGAGCGCCTCGCGCCCTCCATAGGCGCAGCGGACGTCGATGGGCTCGCCCGAGAAGTAGGAGCTGACGATCTTGACGGCCTTCGGATCGTCGTCCACCACCAGCACGCAGGGGCGGCGCCCCGGGGTCTCGCTCAGCATGCGCCCGACCACCGCCAGGAAGTCATGCCGGCGGATCGGCTTGGGCAGCACCGCCTGGGCGCCGATCGAGAGCGTCATCTCGGGATTGTCGGCGCCCGACACGACGAGCACCGGGATGCCTCGCAGGTGCTCGCTCCCGGCGTGCGCCGTCAGGAAGGCGATCCCGCCCATGCCCGGCATCTCGAGGTCGAGCGCGATGAGATCGGGCCTGACCCCCGCGAGCACGTCCATGGCCTCCTCGCCGCTCGCCGCGACCGTCACCTCGAAGCCCGCGTCCCCGAGGTAGATCCGCAACAGATCGCGCGCGACCCGGTCGTCGTCGATGACGAGGACGTGCGGCCTGCGCCCCGGCTGCGTCGCTGACTGCGACGCTGGCTGCGACGCCGGCTGCGAGGCTGACCGGGACGCCGGCTGTGCAGCAGGGCTCGAGGCCGGCTGGGAGGACGGGTGCGGGGCCGACGGCTGTGCCTGCGCCTGCCGCGCCGCGGCCGCCCGCCGCCCGCCGCCCGCCATCGCGCGCCGGAGCGTGTGAAGGAAGGCGCGCTCGTCCCACTCGCCCTTCGAGAGCACGGCGCCCGCCGACAACTCGAGCGCCGCGCGCTCCGCGGGGCCGAGC
>CALBMW010000487.1 GCA_937896275.1 uncultured Myxococcales bacterium | reverse complement strand
GGTCATCGAGCTGGCGAACGACGGCCCCGGCCAGCAGGTCGCGTTCGAGAGTTGGGACGGCAAGAGGGGCGCCGAGCTGAGCGGCGATCCGCTGCGCGCCATCCTCGCGGAGAGCGGGCTGTGGAGCGCCCTCCGCGCGCGCCCCTTCGGCCGGGCGCCCGCGATCACCGAGCAGTGCGCCTCGATCTTCGTCACCGCCATCGACACCAGCCCGCTCGCGCCGGCGATGGCCAAGGTGCTGGCCGGCAAGGAGGACGCCTTCGCCACGGGCGTGGCCGCCCTCACCCGCCTCACCGAGGGCCCCGTCTTCGTCTGCACCGCGGCCGGCTCGGGCATCAAGGTGCCCACCGGCGAGCGCGTCCGGCACGAGGAGTTCGCCGGTCCGCACCCCGCGGGCCTGGCAGGCACCCACATCCACCTCCTCGATCCCGTCAACCGCCAGCGCATCGCCTGGCACATCGGCGCCCAGGACGTGGTGGCGATCGGCCGCTTCCTCGAGACGGGCAAGCTCGACTTCGAGCGCGTGATCTCGATGGCCGGCCCCAGCGTGAAGACGCCGCGCCTCCTGCGCACGCGCCTCGGCGCCAGCCTCGACGAGCTCGTCGCCGGCCAGCTCGAGGACGGCGAGAACCGCGTCGTCGACGGCTCGGTCATCTGCGGCCGCACGGCGATGGGCCCCCGCGACGGCTACCTGGGTCGCTTCAGCCAGACGGTGTCGTGCCTGCGCGAGGGCCGTGACCGCGTCTTTCTGGGCTGGCTGCTGCCCGGCGGCGACAAGTTCTCGGTCACCAAGGCGTTCTTGGGCTCCGTGCTCGGGGGCCGGCGCTTCCCCTTCACCACCGACACCGAGGGCTCGCACCGGGCGATGGTGCCCATCGGCTCCTTCGAGCGCGTCATGCCCCTCGACCTGATGCCGACCTTCCTCCTGCGCTCGCTGATCATCGACGACGTGGAGCGGGCCGAGGCGCTCGGCGCGCTGGAGCTGATCGAGGAGGATCTCGGCCTCTGCTCCTATGTGAGCCCGGGCAAGGAGGACTACGGTCCGCACCTGCGCCGCAACCTCTCGACCATCTGGAAGGAGGGCTGATGAAAGCCCTGCGCGACTTCCTGGACAAGTGGGCGCCCAAGTTCGAGAAGGGCGGCCCGTGGCACAAGTACCACGCCTTCTTCGAGGCCAATGACACCATCCTGTTCTCGCCCGGTGAGGTGACGAAGGGCCCCACCCACGTCCGCGACGCGATGAACCTGAAGCGCATGATGATCGTGGTGGTCGCCGCGCTGATGCCGTGCGTGCTGATGGCCCTCTACAACACCGGCTATCAGGCCAACCACGCGGTCCACGACCTGGGCGCCCTGCCGCTCGACACCTGGCAGGAGAGCCTCTACCAGGCCATGCGGCTGAGCTACGCGCCCACGCTGCTCAACAACGTCGCGCACGGCGCGCTCTACTTCCTGCCCGTCTGGATCGTCACCTTCGTCGTCGGCGGCCACATCGAGGTGGCCTTCGCGCTGGTGCGGCGCCACGAGATCAACGAGGGCTTCCTCGTCACGGGCTTCCTCTTCCCGTGCATCCTGCCGCCGACGATCCCGCTCTGGCAGGTCGCCATCGGCATCGCCTTCGGCGTCATCATCGGCAAGGAGGTGTTCGGCGGCACGGGCATGAACGTCCTCAACCCGGCCCTCACCGGGCGCGCCTTCCTCTTCTTCGCCTACCCCGCGCAGATCTCGGGCAACTCGGTCTGGATCTCGGCGCACATGCCCGACGCGGCGAGCGGCGCCACCTGGCTCAGCCGCGCGGCGGAGGGGACGGCCACCTTCGGCCCGATCGGCAGCCCCGACTGGATGGACGCCTTCGTGGGGCTCGTGCCCGGCTCCATGGCCGAGACCTCGGCGCTGGCCTGCCTGCTCGGGGCTGCGCTGCTCATCTTCACGCGGGTCGGATCGTGGCGCACGATGGCCGGCGTGCTGGTGGGCACCACCCTGACGAGCGTCGCGCTGAGCACCATCGGCTCGGACACGAACCCGATGTTCGCGATGCCCTTCTACTGGCACCTCGTGTTGGGCGGCTGGGCCTTCGGCGCGGTCTTCATGGCCACCGATCCGGTGTCGTCGGCGTTCACCGACAAGGGGAAGCTCATCTATGGCTTCGGCATCGGCGTCCTGGTGGTGCTGGTGCGCGTCGTCAACCCGGCCTACCCGGAGGGGATGATGCTCGCGATCCTGTTCATGAACATGTTCGCGCCGCTCATCGATCACGTCTTCGTCCAGGCCAACATCAAGCGAAGGGTGGCGCGATATGGGGCGCGGTAACGGCTACATCGTTGGCTTCGCCACCGCCGTCTGCCTGGTCTGCTCGATCTTCGTGGCCGGGCTGGCCGTCGCGCTCAAGCCGCTCCAGGAGATCAACAAGGTCATCGATCGGCAGGAGAAGGTGCTCGCCGTCGTCGGCCTCCTCGACCCCGACGCGCACCTGAGCGCCGCCGAGGTGCAGGCGCTCTTCGACCAGAACATCAAGGCGCGGGTCGTCAACCTGGCCGACGGCACCTTCGTCGAGGGCGTCGACGCCAAGACCTTCGACCAGCAGAAGTTGCTGAGCGATCCGGCGACGTCGACGGACGCGCTGCCCAACCCGGCGGGCGTGCGCCGGATGCCCACGCAGGCGCTCGTGTACGCGCTCAACGATCCGCAGGGCAACCTCGAGGTGCTGGTGCTGCCGGTCGAGGGCAAGGGCCTGTGGTCGACGCTCTACGGCTACCTCGCCCTGGAGCGCGACCTGAACACGGTCCGGGGGCTGACCTTCTACCAGCACGGCGAGACGCCCGGGCTCGGCGGCGAGGTCGACAACCCGCGGTGGAAGGGGTTGTGGCCGGGCCGCACCCTCTTCGACGAGAAGGGGATGGCGGTGATCGAGGTGGTGAAGGGCGCGGCCGGTCCCGTGGCGACGGCGCCCCACAAGGTCGACGGCCTCTCGGGCGCGACGCTCACCAGCCGCGGGGTGACCCACTTGCTGCAGCTGTGGCTGGGCGACAAGGGCTTCAAGCCGCTCCTGACCAACCTGGCCAAGGAGAAGGGGGGCAAGTCGTGAACAAGAGGCAGCGCGAGGTGCTCCTCGACCCGCTCTTCAACAACAACCCGATCTCGCTGCAGGTGCTGGGCATCTGCTCGGCCCTCGCGGTGACCACCCAGCTGAAGACGGCGATGGTGATGGCGCTGGCGGTGACGGGCGTGACGGCCCTGTCGAACCTGTCGATCAGCCTGATCCGCAACATGATCCCGCCCAGCATCCGCATCATCGTGCAGCTCACGATCATCGCGTCGCTGGTCATCGTCTGCGACCAGCTCCTCAAGGCCTACATGTTCGAGGTCTCGAAGCAGCTCTCGGTGTTCGTCGGCCTCATCATCACGAACTGCATCGTGATGGGCCGCGCCGAGGCCTTCGCGATGCAGAACACCCCGCTCGACGCCACGCTCGACGGCATCGGCAACGGCGTGGGCTACAGCGCGGTGCTGCTGTTCGTCGGCTTCTTCCGCGAGCTTCTGGGCAGCGGCAAGGTCTATGGGCTGACCATCCTGCAGCCGGTGACCGAGGGGGGCTGGTACACGCCCAACGGCCTGCTGGTGCTGGCGCCGGGCGCGTTCTTCCTCATCGCGGTCTTCATCTGGATCAACCGGGCCTGGAAGCCCGATCAGATCGAGGCGGCGGAGTAGAACGATGCTCGAGCACTACCTCAGCCTCGCCACCAAGGCGATCTTCGTCGAGAACATGGCCCTCGCCTTCTTCCTGGGCATGTGCTCGTTCTTGGCCGTATCGAAGAAGGTCGAGACGGCCATCGGCCTGGGCGCCGCCGTGACCTTCGTGCAGGCGGTCACCGTGCCGCTGAACAACGTCCTCTACAACGTGCTGCTGCGCGAAGGCGCGTTGACCTGGATCAGCGACGACTTCGCCACCCTCGACCTGTCCTTCCTGACCTTCTTGACCCTGATTGGCACCATCGCCGCGAGCGTGCAGGTGGTCGAGATGGTGCTCGACAAATACGCGCCCGCGCTCTACTCGGCCCTGGGCGTGTTCCTGCCGCTCATCGCGGTCAACTGCGCGATCCTGGGCGGCTCGCTGTTCATGGTCGAGCGCGACTACAACCTCGCCGAGTCCACCGTCTTCGGGGTCGGCAGCGGCGTCGGCTGGGCGATGGCCGTGGTCGCGCTGGCGGCCATCCGCGAGAAGATGCGTTACAGCAACGTGCCCCCGCAGCTGCGCGGTCTGGGCATCACCTTCATCGTCACGGGCCTGATGGCGCTCGGCTTCATGGCCTTCGCCGGCATCCAGCTCTGAGGAGATGAAATGACGACCATCCTGCTCGGCGTCGCCGTCTTCATCTTCGTGGTCGTGGCCCTCACGATCGCGCTGATGGCGGCCAAGGCGAAGCTGGTCAACTCGGCCGACGTCAAGATCATCATCAACGGGGACACCGGCAAGCCGATCATCGCTCCGGCGGGCGGCAACCTGCTCAACACCCTGGCGATCCAGAAGATCTTCATCCCCTCGGCGTGCGGCGGCATGGGCAGCTGCGGCGTGTGCAAGGTGCACGTGCACAGCGGCGGCGGCGCGATGCTGCCCACCGAGAAGGGCTTCATCAGCCGCGGTGAGGCGCGCGCGGGCGTCCGCCTGTCCTGCCAGGTGAAGGTCAAGCAGGACATGGAGATCGAGGTCGAGCCTGAGATCTTCAGCGTGCGCAAGTGGCACTGCAAGACCCGCTCGAACCACAACGTGGCCACCTTCATCAAGGAGCTGATCCTCGATCTGCCCGAGGGTGAGGAGGTGCCCTTCCGCGCCGGCGGCTACATCCAGATCGAGTGCCCGCCCCACACGATCCACTACCGGGACTTCATCATCGAGGACAAGTTCCGGGGCGACTGGGACAAGTTCAACATGTGGCAGTTCACGTCGGTCGTCGACGAGACGGTCTCGCGCGCGTATTCGATGGCGAACTACCCGCTCGAGAGCGACATCATCATGTTGAACGTCCGCATCGCGTCGCCCCCGCCGCGCATGCCGAACCTGCCCCCGGGCAAGATGTCGTCCTACATCTTCGGCCTGAAGCCCGGCGACGAGGTGGTCATCTCGGGTCCCTTCGGCGAGTTCTTCGCGCGCGAGACGGACGCCGAGATGGTGTTCATCGGCGGTGGCGCCGGCATGGCGCCGATGCGGTCCCACATCTTCGATCAGTTCCACCGCATCCACACCAAGCGCAAGGTCTCGTTCTGGTACGGCGCGCGGTCTCTACGCGAGGCCTTCTACGTCGATCACTTCGACAAGATCGCGTCCGAGAACGACAACTTCGAGTGGCACCTGGCGCTGTCGGAGCCGCAGCCCGAGGATGACTGGAAGGGCGCGACGGGCTTCATCCACAACGTCGTCTACAAGCAGTACCTCGAGGGCCACCCCGCGCCCGAGGACGTCGAGTACTACATGTGCGGGCCGCCGATGATGAACCAGGCGGTCATCAACATGCTGGTGAACCTGGGCGTCGAGCCCGAGAACATCATGCTCGACGACTTCGGCGGCTGATGTCCGTCGGCGGGCCCGGCGCCCTGCGGCGCTTCGTGTTGCCCGCGCTCTTCGTCATCGCGCTCTTCCTGGCGGTGTGGGTGCGTCGGCCCGGAGGCGACGCCGAGTCATCGGTGGTCCGCCTCTCCGGCCCCACGATGGGCACCGCCTACCACGTCACCGCGGTCATCGAGGCGCCCGGCGTCGACGAGGCCGCCATCCGGACCGCCGTGGACGAGGCGCTGGGCGAGGTCGACGACGCCATGTCGACCTACAAGCCGGGCTCGGCGCTGTCACGCTTCAACCGGCACGCCGAGACGGCCCCCTTCGCGGTGCCACCGGCGCTGATCGAGGTCGTGGCCTTGGCTCAGCAGGTGAGCGCCGAGAGCGACGGCGCCTTCGACGTGACGGTCGGGCCGCTGGTGAGGGCGTGGGGCTTCGGACCGGACGATCCGGGCGCGGCGCCGACGGTCGAGGTCCAAGACGCGCTGCGGGCGCGCGTCGGTTGGCGGAAGCTGACGGTCGACGCGCGGGGCTCGACGCTGAGCAAGTCCCAGCCGGACGTCGACCTCGACCTGTCGGCGATCGCCAAGGGATACGGCGTCGACCAGGCCGCCACCGCCCTGGATCGCCTGGGCCTGACGCGCTACCTGGTCGAGGTGGGTGGCGAGGTGGTGACGCGCGGCGCCAACCCCGAGGGCGAGCCCTGGCGGGTGGGCATCGAGAAGCCGGCCTACGACGGGGGCGGACTGCAGGAGGTCGTGGCGCTGAGCGGCCGCGCGATGGCCACGTCGGGTGACTACCGCAACTACCGGGAGGTCGACGGCCGGCGCGTGTCGCACACGATCGATCCGCGCACCGGGCGCCCCATCGAGCACCGGTTGGCGTCGGTGTCGGTCATCGCCACGCGCTGCGCCGTCGCCGACGCCTGGGCCACCGCGCTCAACGTGCTGGGCCCCGAGGCTGGCCTGGCGCTGGCGCGCGAGCGCGACCTCGCGGCGCTGATGATCGTCCGTACCGAGAGCGGGGCCTTCGAGGAGCGCGCCACCCCCGCCTTCGAGGCGTTCCGTATCGCGAGGCCCGATTGACGCGCGTGCTACCCTGCGCGCGCGGCGGTCGATCGCCCCGCAGGAGGTCACCATGCAGATGATCCTCATCACCTTCGGCCTGATGGCGGTGCTGATGCTCGCCATGGCGGTGGGTGTGATCTTCCGCGGCAAGCCGCTCAGGGGCTCCTGTGGCGGCGTCGGCACCGATGACTGTGAGTGCGAGCGCGCCGGGACGCCGGGTGCGTGCGAGGACGAGGAGGTCGGGCCGGGCGAACCGCCGCCCTCACGCCCGGGCGGCGGCGGCGTCCTGCTGAACGGTTGATCCGGTCTCGGCCCTGGGCCGCGCCTCGACGAAGCGCACGGCGTCGCCCAACCGCACGCCCAGGGCCAGCGCGACGTCCCGGGGCATCGCGGCCTGACCGTCCTCGCCCACGTCCAACACCCCCTGGCAGACCCGGAAGTCGAGGCGCTCGTTGCTGACGAGCAGCGGCGTCTCGGTCGCGCACTGCGGCACCACGCGCGCGACCGTCACCACGCGGCTCGTGCGCACGGTGCGCACCTCGCGGACGCGGGCGCGGTACATGGGGCCCCCGTCGAAGATGTCCACCGCGTTGGCGAAGGCGAAGCCCTCCTGCTCGAGCAGGCGCACCGCGGGGACCGTCTCGGGGTGCACCTTGCCGATCACCGCCTGCACCTCGGGCGGCAGCATCGGGATGTAGATCGGGTGCTTGGGCATGAGGTCCGCGATGAACTGCTTGTCCGTCGCGCTCTGCATGTCGGCCTCGGCAAACTCGATGTCGAAGAAGTGGCGGCCGACGGCCTCCCAGAAGGGCGAGTGGCCGAGGGCGTCCACGACCCCCCGCATCTCGGCCAGCACGAACTCGGCGAAGCGTTCGGGGAAGGCCGCCATGAACAGGAAGCGAGAGAGCGACAGCAGGCGGCCGTTGCCGCCGCCGCGGCCATCGGGGTGCACGAAGAGGGTGCCGATCTCACTGGGCCCCTTGTGATCGGCCTTCACGTGCAGCGTGGACATCTCACGGCTCACGCCCAGCTGGGGGGACGCGTGAACGGCCGTCTCGAGGGAGTAGCTGTAGAAGGGCTCGAAGCCGCCCACCCGAGAGAGGATGCCGCAGGTGCCGAGGATCTTGCCGGTGAGCAGGTTCTCCATCACGAAGAGGTAGGTCTCGCCCGCGGGGCGCAGCACCTTGCGGGCGAAGGCGTGCTCCGAGGCGCGCACGCGCTCCTCGAGCAGGCCGCGATCGGCGGGCAGGGTGGTCAGGCCCACGGACGCGGACTCGGCCAGCGCCAACAGCGCGTCCAGGTCGCGCGCGGCGCACGGCCGGATGATCATCATGCAGGTGGTCCTCGGCGCGAAGGCGCCTACCTTCGAGGCCTACTCCAGCTCGGCGGTGACCCGCAAGCGGCCCGGCGCGTCGCCCTCGACGATCCACTCGAAGGTGGCCAGCTCGCCGTCACAGTCCTGATCGCCGACGGCGCGCACCGTGAAGCCCTTGCCAGCGGCGTCGGGCTCGAAGGCATAGCGGTAGGAGTGCGCGCCCTCGACGCTGAAGTTCAGCGCCTTCCACGTGGGGTGCGCCCAGGTCTCGGGGGTCGAGGTCATGCGGTGGGCGCCGAGCGCGCAGGCGTCACTCGCCGGCGTGAGCGGCGTCGCCTCGGG
Source organism: uncultured Myxococcales bacterium (assembly GCA_937896275.1). GTDB lineage: Bacteria > Myxococcota_A > Bradymonadia > UBA7976 > UBA1532 > JACKDN01. Next base: position 1,639 of record CALBMW010000487.1, on the reverse strand, counting down.
CAGCTTGCCGTTCTCGGCGCGATAGGCCTCGACGGCGCTCTCCAGGCGACGAACGTTCACCACAGCCTCGCTGCTCCGCGACCTCCTGATGTACTTCTGGAAGGCCGGAATCCCGATCGCCGGCGCGGTCATCGCGAGCAGGCCCGCCGAGACCCCCTCGCCGCCCTCACCGCCCAGGTACAGGCCCGCGGCGTCGATGCGAAGGGCGGTGTGGAACAGCTTGTCGGGCAGCAGGTCGTCCCAGAGCAGGCGCAGGGCGGGCAGCGCCTCGGCGGGCATGGGCGGCTCGCGGATGACGCTCGGGGGGACGACCCAACCGAGCACGACGTCCCCGTCGATGGTCGAGGCCGCGGGGCCCCCGGCGAAGGACGCGGCGGGCGCGATGAGATCCTCGGCCTTCTGCCCCGAGCCCGAGATGATGACGGTGTCGCCCACCCGCACGACCTGCAGCCCCATGGGCTGGATCTCGAATCCCTTCTGGCCGGCGGCCTCGATGGGCACGAGGCTCGTTCCGGCCTGCTGCTTGGTGAAGCGGTCGAGCAAAGTGCGCAGCGCCGCGTCGGCCTTCGCCGGATCGGCGACACCCAGCAGGCCCGCGATCGGCGGTCCGCCGGTCTGCGGATCGGGCAGCCCGGTGACGATGACGACCTGCCCCGTGAAGGCTGCGGCGAGGTCTTCGTAGCTGACGCCCACCCCGACCGGCACCACGTTCTTGGCGATGAGGATCTGCCCCTTCTGCGCCGCCATGCTGTCGGGCAGCAGATCGGCCAGGCCGTCGAAGCCCTCGGCGATGTTGAGCGTGAAGCGGACCGCGATGCGGTCGGCGGGCACGTGCCTCGCCAGCGCGGCCGGCTTGGCCGGGCTGTGCAGCATGCGTCGGAGCGCGTCCCGCGCCTCGGGCACGGCCAGCACCCGCGCGCCGCCGCTCTTGGGCCCCGCGAAGAAGCCGGCGCCGGGCAGGCGCGTGGCGAGGCCGGCGGCGATCTTGGCTTCCGCGTCGCCGGTCATCAGCCCCGACCAGGCCACGGCGCCCACGAAGCCGAAGGCGCGCGGGCCCTCGCCCAACGCCACCGCGGGGCGCAGCGCCTCGTCGGCGGCCAGCGTGGGGCCGTCCTCGGCCAGCGCGGCGTCGATGCGGCCTCGAAGGGCCGCGGCGTCCTCGCCGGTCGCGGGCACGGCGACCGTCCACTCACCCTTGCGGGCCAGCAACACCACCTCCCCCTTGAAGCGGACGGCGCCGCCATCGGGCTCCAGCGCGGCGTCGGGCGCGAACCGCCGAAGCGCCGCGAGCGCCTTCTGCGGATCGGTGACGCGGGCCCAGAACATCGGCGTCGGCGCCTCGCGGGTGGCCAGGCGGTCATCGAGCACGATCGCCACCCCGGCCGCGGGATCGATCCCGATGGCGGCCCAACCTGCGGCCGAGACCGGATCGAAGCCGAGGTGCTCGACGCGCTTCGCCGGATCCAGCACCTCGCGCGGCGCGTCCGGGGGCAGGACCTTGGCCTGGTCGAGGCGACCCAGCAGGCCAAAGGCGAAGGCGCAGAGCCCGTCGAGGCCCTCGGCGCCACCGACCAGCAGGGTGTGACGGGCGCTGATCTGACCCGCCACCGTGGGCGCCGCGCCCAGGGCGGGCGCAGGG
>CALBMW010000486.1 GCA_937896275.1 uncultured Myxococcales bacterium | reverse complement strand
AGAAGCCCGCGCCCGCCGCGGGCCCGGGGCACGCGGCCTGAGCCTCCGGCGGGAGGCACATGGCGGCCCGACCGTCGCGCCCGCACCCGTCGTCGATGAGGCAGGGCGCCGTGCAGACGCCGCAGAGGCACTGCGACCCATCGGGGCACACCTGCCCGACGCTGCAGCTTCCCAGCCAATGCGTCTCGCTGCCGGCCGAGCCTGGCAGCTTCTCGACCGGGGACTGATTGCAGGCCACCAGCATCAAGGCCATCGCCGCGATACCCCTCACGCCCCACCTCCTTCGCCCGCGTCGTCCTCGAGCCTCGCCTCTTCGAGCACGGTCTGCCCCACGTAGAAGAAGACCCGGTGCGCCCCCTCGTCGGGCAGGCCGTTGGCCTCGTTGTGTGCCTCGACGCGCGCGCGCAGCACGCTCGCCTGGTCACGGACCGTGCGCAGCAGCCCCATCACGGCCGCGTGCTCGGGGTGGCCGGGCCAGACGTCGAAGCCATAGGTGCTGCCGCCCACCGCGTCCCCGAGGCGCGCCTGGGTCGCCCCCGCGCGCAGCTTGGTGCACAACGCGGTGACCACCGCCTGGTAGTGGTCGAACATGGCCGCGCCCCATGCCACGTCGGTGCCATAGGGGATCACGCACGCGTCGCACCGCCACCGCGCCACGCCGTTGTCCAACGCGACCGTGGCGCGCGCGTCGGAGGCGAGCCGCGCCAGCGCCGCCTCGAGCGAGGCCTCGTCGAGGCGCGTGGCCTCGGCGATCTCGGCCCGCGAGGGGCGGCCCAGCCGGTTGATCACCACCAGCGCCAGCGCGGCGTCCCCCTCGACCGGATCGTCACCGCCGGTGGGCTCCTCGGGCTCGGCCGCGCGGTAGACGGTGGCGTCACCCCGCCCGGCCCGATACACCAGCCCGCTCTCGACCAGGTCGTTCAGCACGCCGCGCACCGTCGCGTCGTCGTCGAAGCGGAAGCGGTGCAGCACGTCCGCGCGCCGCGAGGTGGTCGCCTGCTGGACGTGGGTCAGCACGGCCTCCCACAGCGTACGCCCGCGGTCGGTCTGGCTCTCGCTGAGCCGCTGCACGCGCGTCTGATAGGTGCGCAGCGCCATGCCGAACATGTCGGCGATCACCTTGCCGCCGACCCCCTGCACGCGCAGCGCGCGGGACAGGTCGAGGAAGACCTGATTGGCGACATGGGCGAGGGGCGCGCGCACGCCGCTGGCCGTCGCGAGGTGGGCGATGAGCACCGTCGTCTGGTGCACCATCGCGTCGATCAAGGCGTTGACGTTCATCAAGACCCCTGGGCCGGGCGGTGAGCCTGGGCCCAGAGTAACCCGCCGCGGGCTGTCGAGGGAGTGCAGGGGTCTGCATCCCCTGGGTCCGGGGCCAAGCCGCGGGCGCGGGGGGGTCACGAGGGGGCGGGGGGCGAGAAGCTCCTGCCCCCGCGTACTGGCGAAGCGCGGCGCCCGCCGGCGCACAAACCGTCGACGGCCCCGGGCGCCCAAGAGCGCGCGCCGTCGCGCCAAGCGAGCACCGGCGGAGCGAGCACCGGCACGCCCTGCACAGGGGACCAGTTCACGCAGAGATGGCAGAGACTCGCAGGGGACGCAGAGGAACGGAGCCGTACGTCCGCCACGGCGACGAGCTCGAAGCGCGCTTGGTGCTTCCGCTGCTCCCGCGCAGGCGCAGTGCCACCAATCGCCGTGCGACCAACGAGCCGCGACGCCGACCGCCGCGCATCGCACCCACGCGGGGGGGCGCTGCCGCTGCTCGGATTGGGGCCGGACGGCCAATGGGCTGCCGCGGCTCGCGCTCACTTCTGGTGGTTGTTGTCGGGCCCGCCGCCACGCGCGGGCGAGCAGCTTGCCACCCACGCCACTCGGCGAGCGGCCAAGCCCCCGACGGGCGTCATGATTCCGCGGCGGGGCCGCCCGTCTTGCGAGCGGCCTTGCCCGCCCTCTTGTCGAACGACCCCGACAACCGCCCCGACCGACGGGCGCACGACAACCTCCCAACCGCCACGCGGGCAATGGCGCGAGAGGGCGCCGGGACGCCCATGCGTGTCGACGCACCGACCGAGATCGGTGCTGCCGTCCTGCGGGATCCCGATGCACTGCTCGCCGGCCCCGAAGCCATCGCGCACGTGGCAGTCGTCGGGGTCGCCGCCCTCGGACGCCGCGCAGTTGCGCCCGCCGGGGCTCGCCCTCTGCGCACCCGGACACGGGGCCGCGACGAAGTCGACGCCGTCGGGCGCGACGCGCTCGGCGCTCACGCCGTTGCCGGGATCGAAGGGCGCGCCGTAGTGATCGATCACCGTGACGCCGTCCGGCAGCAGCAATGAGACCGTGTCGTTCACGGCAAGGCCCGTGCCCAGCGACGCGTCGTCCACGGTCAGACGCAGCGCGCCGGCCGGCAGCGCGTACTGCCCGTCCTCGTCCCGATCGAGGATCACCGCGAGGCCGTCCGCGGGCAGCAGCGTGGAGCCGCCCTGCCAGCCTTCGATGGGATCCGCCGCGTCCCCGTCGAAGCGCACGAAGCCCCCCAGGTCGACCGGCGCCTCGCCTACGTTGAGCAGCTCGACGAACTCGCCGCGTCGCTCGTCGAGCGGGTTGGCCATGACCTCGTTGATGATCACGCGCGGCAGCCCCGACGCGGGGGGCAGCTCACCCTGCGTGCAGTTGCGTCGACCCGGCGAGGCGCCTGCCGGGCAGGTCGAGGCGACCCATCCCTCACCATCCCACCCGGCGCTGACGCCGTTCCCCGGGTTGAAGGGTTGCGCGAAGGCGTGCAGCGCGGCGCCGCCGTCGGCGGATCGCAGCTCGACCGGATCGTTGGTCGTGAGGCCCGATCCGAGGGTCGTGTCGTCGGGCCGCAGCAGGATCACGCCCGCCGGCAGCGCGTACTCGCCGGCATACTCGGGATCCAGGATCAGCGCGTAGCCGCCGGGCGCGACGACGGTGGGGCCACCGGCGAAGCTCGACAGGACGTCGGTGGCGTCGCCGTCGCTGACCACCAGGCCGGCCACGTCGACCGGCTCGGCGCCCGCGTTGAAGAGCTCGACGAACTCGCCGCTGCGCTCGTCGACCGCGTTGGCCATGACCTCGTTGATGCGGATGTCCGCGGTGGGCGGCTGAAACTCGAAGGCGCCGATGTCGGGGGGCGTCGCCCGCGGGCCGGTGCGCGCCGGCCCCGTCACCGCGCTCGCCCACGTCGAGGCCGGCGTCGATCGCCGGCGAGCCGGGACGCAGGCGAAAGTCACGGGTGGCGGGGGCGACGAAGAGCGGATCCACGGCCAGATCGTCGGCCGCACGCCGGGCGTCGTCGGCGTAGCCCTCGACGTTGCCCCACACCAGGTTGCGGCCTGTACGCGCGTACACAGGGTCCGCTTCTATGACTCACGGGCTCACGGGCTCACGGGCTCACGGGCTCACGGGCTCACCGGCTCACCGGCTCACTGCGCGCTGAGTGAACCGGTCGACTGCTCGGCGAGAAAGTCCCGGAACCGTCGCTCGAAGGTCGGCTCATCGACCCCGAAGGCCTGCTGGAAGGCCTGGGCGTGCTGCACGCGAACCCGGCGCGCCGCGAGGTAGGCGGCCACGCGGTGGAAGCCGTGCTGGCGCTCGATGTAGGCGGCCACGCCGGTGCCCAGCAGGTAGGCCATGCCGCCACCGTAGCCATGCTGCAGCCGCGCCAGGGCGGGCAGGCGTCCCTGGGCGGCCAGCCGCTTGAGCTGCAGCCACTCCAGATCCTCCATCGTGGGGACCCCGGCGCCCCGGCGACCCATGAAGCGCGCCAGGCCCTCGTTGAGCCACACCGGGATGGCTTGCCCACCGGCGAGCCGGCCGACGATGGCGTGGGTCAGCTCGTGGATGACCGTCTCCCGGCCCCGGGCGTCGGCGTCCGTCGCGAGCACATCGTTGAGGTACAGGGTCCGCTCGCCGGGAACGTAGACGCCCAGGATACCTCGTCCGAAGCGGCGCACGAAGGTGTCGGCGGCGGCGACGATCACCGGCACCGGCGGACCGCTCGCCTGACCCAGATCGCGGGTGATGAGCGCCTGACCTCGCTCCAGCACGCCCATCACGTCGCTGGCCAAGGCGCTGGCGCTGCCTCCCCGGGGGTTGTCGGGCAAGCGCAGGGTGAAGTCGGCGGTGCTGCGGG
>CALBMW010000485.1 GCA_937896275.1 uncultured Myxococcales bacterium | reverse complement strand
CCGCACCGCGCGCCCCGGACGCGGCGACGGAGTTGGACGCCGCCGCGCCGGACGCCGGCGTCGCGCAGCGGGTCGAGACGCTGGCCGGCGAGGATCGTTGGGCTGACGCGGTCGTGGAGCTGTCGGCGCACCCCGCAGCCGCGATCCCGGCCGCCACGCGCGCCAGGGTCGAGCAGGGCTACGCGGACGCCGAGCTGGCGGCGGGGCTCCCGGTGCTGGACGAGGATCGCGCCGAGGCCGAGGCGACGCTGGACCGGCTGCAGGGTCTGCCCTACGCCGCCGCCCAGGCCGCGGCGCTGAAGAAGGCCCTCGCGGACGCCTCGAAGCCGGCGCGGCCCGTCCCCCACAAGCGCGCGGTCGTGAACCGGGCCCAGCGCGACCAGCTGTTCAAGGACGCGCTCGCGAAGGGGCTCGACCTGATGGGCAAGGACAACGCGGGATCGATCCAGGCCTTCCGGCAGGCGGCGCATTTGAAGCCGGGCAACTTCAAGCCCCACCAGCGCCTGTGCACGATGTACAAGGCGCTGGGTGACAGGGCCAACGCCCTGCAGCAGTGCAAGCTCTGGCTGGCCACCGAGCCGCGCAAGAACTACGCGCCGATGATCCAGCGGCAGATCGACGAACTCCAGAAGTGAGCGCGACGCCGACCTCGGGCACGCTCTGCGTGGGCGGCGGCACCGAGACGCTCACGGTGTGGGAGAGCGTCGATCGGGCCGGCGAGCCCGGCTGAGGGCCGAGGGTCAGCGCGCGCGCGTCGGGACGCCTGCCTGCAGGCGCAGCTCCGCCTGGTCGAGGTCGGGCAGGCTGGTGGGCGTCGCCACGAAGTCCAGCCGCGCCGACTGCAGGGCGAGCCGCTCGGCGAAGCGCACCAAGTTGATGCGCACCGAGGGTGTGAGGCCCTCGAACTCGAGGCCCAGCACCGTGGTGCCGTCTCGCCCGGGGGAGCAGCGGCGCACGGGGGCCGCGACCCGGAGGAGCCGGCCTCCTGCCTGGATCGCGAGCGCCAGCGACAGGAGCGCGCCGATCGGTGCGCTCATGCCCGAAGGCAGGGCGAGCGCCATGCCGCTCGCCGAGATGTCGAGCACCGCGTCTTCGGCCTCGAAGGTGCTGCCGTCCGCCAAGGGCAGCACCACGTGCGGCATGAAGTCGGGGGGCACCTCGACGCGCGCGCACCGGCGGCGGCTGTACTTGACCACGCAGTCGGGCTGGGTGAGCACGAGGCGCCCGCGGTTGCCGCTGACGACGGTGCTGCGGAAACCGTAGATGCCGTCGTCGTCGGTGAACCAGACCACGCAGCCCTGGTGCGCGTACCACTGCATGTCGGCAAAGTCAGCGTTCCCGATGCGTGCCACCTCGATGGCAAGGGCGCCCGAGTAGCCCCGCCCGGAGTGGCAGGTCAGCGCGCTCAACTCGACCTCGGCCTCGCCGTCACGGTCGTCGAGCAGCAGCCGACCGCGGCGGCCCTTCACCGCGCGCCGCAGGATCTCCACCACGCGCGGCCAACTGTTGATGCGGTTGAGCGAGGGGCGCGGCGCCGGCCCGGCGACCTCCTCGGGGTGAAGGTCGTAGACGAGCGCGGCGACCCTCGCCGGGGGCAAGTGGGGCGGCGCGACGCGGCCGGCGGCGCGCTCGAGCGCATCTGCAAGTTGCAGGCGCGTGAAGGGCTTGAACAGCACGTCCGACGCACCGCCGCCGAAGGCACGCGCCACGTCGGTGGCCGCCGCCTGCCCCGACATCAGCACGAAGGGCGGCGGGCGGTGAACCAGGCTGAGCTGCTCGAGCAGGGCGTGGCCGCTGAACTCGGGCATCACCAGATCACAGAGCACGACGTCGATCTTCTCGTGGGCGATGCGCGTCAGGGCCTCGCGAACGGAGCCAGCCTCTCGGGTGTCGTAGCCGATCCGGCCCAGGAGACGTGAGAGGGCGGTGCGCACCTGGCTGTCATCGTCCACCACGAGGACTGTCTGCTGCATCCGCGTGCGCTCCCGTTTCGTGTCCTGTGCGTATCACATCAGCGAGAGATGCGCATCGCACGAGGGGCTGGGTATTGTTTCGACCCGAGGCCCGGCGTCGTCCTCAGGGCCCCGCGTCGGCGAGCCTGGCCACCACCTCGGTGAGGCCCAGCGTCACGCGCGCCATGCGGTCGTAGTCGAGGCGGGCGGGCGTGTCCTCGGGCTCGTGGTAGGCGTGGTTCCGCATGAAGGCGGTGTCGGTGACCATGATCGCCTCGGTGTAGCCCGCCTGCCAGAAGGACCAGTGGTCGCTGAAGTCGACGCCCGGGATGCTGGCGGGGCCGCTGAGGGCCTCGGCGGGGAAGGACGCGGCGTCGCGGAACAAGCCCACCGCGCGCTGCACCAGCGGGCGCGCGCCGAAGTCGCCCACGAAGGCCACGAAGTCGCCGCGGTCGGGGTAGAGCGCCGACAGGAAGGGCGGGTATTGCTGGCTGCCCGCAGCGTCGACGTAGTAGCCGAGCATCTCGAGCGAGAACATCGCCACAACGCGATCGCCGCGCGCGCGGGCCGCTCGGGCGTAGACCAGGCTGCCCATCTGGTCGGTCTTGAAGTAGGGCGGCTCCTCGTTGACGAAGGCGACGAAGCGCACGGTGCGGGCCAGCGGGCGGTCGCGCAGCCGGCGCGCGATCTCGAGCATCACCGCGACGCCGCTGGCGTTGTCGTCGGCGCCGGGCGTCGTCTCGACGCAGTCGTAGTGGGCGCCGACGAGGATGATCTCGTCGGGCCTCGTGCGGCCCGGGAGCGTCGCCTCGAGGTTCTGCACCTCGACGCCGTTGACCGCGTAGGGCATGCGGACGGGCGCATGGCCCGCCGCGGCGAGGCCCGCGACGACGTGCTCCCGAGCGGCCACGAGGGCCTTGGGGTGGGTCATGTCGCGCGGGCCGATCACGCCAGCGAGGTGCTGGACGTCGGCCCGCAGACGATCCGCCGCGGTGACGTGGTCGGGCGTGGCCGGCGGGAGGGGTCCCGCGTGCGAGGTGCCGGGCGCCGACGACAGGTAGAGGCCCAGCGCCAGGACACCGAGCGCGCCCGTCCCGAAGAGGGCGCCGAGGCGCATGCCCAGGCGCAGCCAGGCGCGGCGATCGGTGGGAAAAACCTGCATGCATCCTCGGGGTCGCAGGGTCGACGAGGCGTGGGGCCCGCGCCGTTCGCCGGCAGTGTACCGCCCGCGTGCGGCGCTGCGGTGTTCGTCGGCGCGCGGGCTCGAATCATCCGAGGGTCCACGTCTCCATCCAGACCGCGACCCGCCGCCGGGACGCACCATCTGGTGACATGAACGAGCTCGATGGCCGCGCGCCGGTGGGCCGGCTCACTGGCACGGGCCGTGCGGCGCAGACCGTCGCGGAGTCGAATGAGGAGGAGGTGCCATGAAGACGACCTGGGTGCTGGTGGCCGACGCGGCGCGTGCGCGGCTGTTCTCGGTGACCCGACGCAACGAATGGACCCTGGCCCAGAGCCTGGAGCACGCGGAGAGCCGCCTGGCTGGCCACGAGCTGATGAGCGACGGCCCGGGCGCGATGAAGCAGCCCGCCGGCTCGGGCCGGACGGTCATGTCCCCGCCCACGCCCCCCCGCGAGGTCGAGGCCCAGCGCTTCGCCCGCGAGTTGGTCGATCTGCTCGTCGACGGCCACGGCAAGTCCGCCTATCACTCGCTGGTGCTCTGCGCCCCGCCTCACATGCTGGGGTTGCTGCGCAAGGGGCTGCCCGTCGCCGTGGAGCGCCTGGTGAGCGCCGGGATCGACAAGAACTACACCCACCTGCCGGATCGCGAGCTGCCCGAGTGGCTGTCCGAGGCCTTGGCCGCGTAGCCCGATCGCGCCTACGCGGGCGGCGGGGCGGTCGCCGTGAGCGGCACCTCGAGCCCGCCGATGCGGCCGCCGAGGCTGACCCAGCGCAGCCAGCCCATGATGGGGGCCGGTGAGACGGCGTGCCCGGCGAAGACGTCGGTGATCAGGCGAGCCGCGCGCGGCTCCAGGTAGGCGGCGAAGGCCCGGCCCACCTCGGCGGTGGCCAACGCGGGGTGGCTCGTATAGCCGGGGAAGGGGCGCAGCGCCGCCCAGCCCAGGCCGACGGCCGCGAAGTACAGTTCGCGCGCCAGGCGCGGGCGTCCCAGGCGCGCGGCGGCGTGGCTGGCGGCG
>CALBMW010000484.1 GCA_937896275.1 uncultured Myxococcales bacterium | reverse complement strand
GCGGCCGCGGTGGTGGCGGCCGGGCGCGCCGTGACGGCTCGCCTGGACCGCGCGGGGGGTCTGCTCCTCGTCGACTTTCCCGAGTTGAATCGAAGGCTTCTGCACCGCGCGGTCGCAGCGGGCGTCCCCACGGCGTGGCTGGCGCCGCCTCAGGCCTGGGCCTGGCGGCCGCGCCGCGCCGTCGATCTGCGGCAGGCCGGGTGGGTCGGCTGCCTGCTGCCCTTCGAAGCCGCCTGGTATGCGGCGCGGGGCGTGCGCGCCGAGTGGGTGGGGCATCCCCTGGCCGAGCACGCGCCGCCGCCGCCGCCAGCCGCCCCGGGGTTGGCTCTCCTGCCGGGCAGCCGGGATCCCACGGTGCGCCGGTTGCTGCCGATCATGCTCGCCGCGGCGGCTCGCCTGGTGCGCGCCCACCCGGCGTTGACCCTGCACGTCGGCGTCGCGCCCACCGTGGATCGACTGTTCGTGCAGCGGGCGGTGGCCGCCAGCGATCTGCGCGTGGTGCTGCACGCGGACGCGCCGGGCGCGCTGGCCGCGGCGACCGTGGCCCTGGTGGGGGCGGGTACCGCCAGCCTGCAGGCCGCGCTGGCGGGGCGCCCTCCGGTGACGCTGGCCGCGCTGCACCCGGTCAGCGCCGCGGTGGCGCGTCGCCTTGTGCGCGTGCCGCACGTCGCGCTGCCCAACCTGGTGCTGGGCCGTCGCGCCTTCCCCGAGCGGGTGCTCGAGGCCTGCACCGCGCTCGAGGTGGCGCGCGCAGCCGAGGCGCTGCTCGCGGGGCCGCCGGGCCTCCCGGAGGACTTGGCGGCGGTCCGCGAGGCCTGCCTACGGCCGGGCTTCGGCCCGCGCGTGGCTCGCCGTGTCGAGGCCCTCGTCCTGCGCCGCGGGGGTCTCGGCGAGGGCGCGGGGATCGGGGCGCGCGGCGAAGAGCGCGACGAGGACGACGCCGAGGGCGATCAGGGTGAGGGTGAGCTGCAGGCGCGGATCGACGTCGAACATGGTGGGCCTCCCGAGGTGCGCCCGGATGGACAGGTCGCCGCCCACGATGTTCCGCCGGCCACGGTTTACGAGGCCGCCGCGGCCCCCTACCATGCGTCGCCCCGACCACCGCGGAGGATCCGGTGAGCCCGCCACGCCCCCTCGTGATCATCCCCACTTACAACGAGATCGAGAACCTGTCGCGGGTGCTCGACGCGGTGCTCGCCGAGTTGCCCTCGGCCCACGTGTTGGTGGTCGATGACGGCTCGCCCGACGGCACGGGGGCGCTCGCGGACGCGCGGGCCGCCGCCGACGGGCGGATCCACGTGCTGCACCGCACCGCCAAGGAGGGGCTGGGGCGGGCCTACATCGCAGGCTTCGGCTGGGGTCTGGCGCGTGACTACACGCACCTGTTCGAGATGGACGCCGACTTCAGCCACCCGCCGGACCGACTCCCGGCGCTGCTGACCGCGACCGAGCACTTCGACGTGGCCCTGGGCAGCCGGTGGGTGAAGGGCGGCGGCACGGAGGGCTGGCCGCTCGAGCGTCGGTTGCTCAGCCGCGGCGGCAGCCTCTACGCCCGCACGGTGCTGGGCGTCCAGATCCGCGACCTCACCGGCGGCTACAAGTGCTTCCGGCGCCGCGTCCTCGAAGCGATCGAGCTCGACGCCATCAGCGCGGTCGGCTACGGCTTTCAGATCGAGCTGACCTGGCGCGTGCTCCAGAAGGGCTTCACGGTCACCGAGGTGCCGATCACCTTCGTCGACCGCGTGGCGGGCCAGTCGAAGATGTCGGGGGCGATCTTCCGCGAGGCCTTGGCGCTGGTTTGGAAGCTGCGGCTCGGCCTGGTCTGAGCGATCGCCGCGCGCTGCTCGCCTTCGGCGCCGCCTGGGCGGTGCAGGTCGTGCTGGCGGTGGCGCTCCCGCTGGTCGCCGACGAGGCCTATTACCTGTCTTGGAGCCGCGACCTGCGGCTGGGCTACCTGGATCATCCGCCCGGCGTGGCCGCTTGGATCGCGCTGGGCGGCGGGCACCCGCGGCTGGTCGGGCTGGTGCTGATGCCGGCCGCCTGGTGGCTGCTCGCGGACGCGGCGCGGCGCTGGGGCGTCGCGGGCGCCGCTTGGCTGCCGGCCCTGGCGATGGCCACGCCGCTTGGGCTCGCGAGTGGGCTCATCGCGACCCCGGATCAGCCCCTCGTCTTCGCCTGGTGCGTGCTGCTCTGGTGCCTGGCGCGCGGCTGGCTCGTGGGCGTGGGGCTGGCGCTGGGGGCGTGCTTCTGGGCCAAGTCGACCGCGCTCGTGGCGCTGCCCGGCCTCTGCTGGGTGCTGGGTCGTCGCGCACCGCGCGTGCTCGCCGTCGCGGCCGCGACCTACGCGCCCCACGTCCTCTGGTCTCTGTACCACGAGGGTCTGCCGTGGTCCTTCCAGGCTCGACGCGGGCTGACCGGCTTTCACCTGCCCGAGGCGATCGGGGGCCAGCTGCTCGTGGCGACCCCGGGCCTGGCGCTGCTGGCCATCGCGGCTTGGCGGCGGCCTCGCGACGCCACCGACCGGCTGCTGCGCGCCCTCGGCCTGCCGGTGCTGGCGGCCTGGATGCTCGTGAGCTGCGGCACCCGCGTGGAGGCGAACTGGCCGTGCCTGGCCTGGCCCGCGACGCTGGTGCTGCTGCTACGCCACGGGCACCGGCGCCTGCCCGCCGCCGCGGCGCTGGCCGCCGCGCTGACCGTCGGCGCCGCGGTGATCGCGCCCATCCTCGACCGGGCCTTCCCCGACCGCGGCCCGCCGCGCGACGGCGCCCGCCTCGCGGCATGCTTGTCCGCGGCCCGACTCCCGTCGCCGGTGGCGGCCCGCTACCAGGAGAAGGCGCTGCTCGACGCCGCCGGCCACGCGACGCCCTACCTCGCCGCCCGCCACCACCGCCCCAGCGAGTACGATCGCGTGCTCGTCGGTCCGAGCGCCCCCGCCTGTGGCTTCGTGTACCTGGCCGACCTCGCGTCGCTCGGCGACCGGTGCGCGGGACCGGTCGAGATGGTCAGCGCCTGCGGACGTCACGTGGCTCGCTGCGACTGCGGCACAGGAAAACCATGACACCCATGACTCCGTGCGGTAATGCTCGCGTGCGCGTTCGGCGCGAGGGAGGGGCTCGGTGAGCGAAGTCGCCATCGGCATCGATCTGGGGACCAGCAACAGCGTGGTGGCGGTCGTCGAGAACGGTCAACCGAAGGTCATCCCCAATCGTTGGGGCGAGACCATCCACCCTTCCATCGTGCACTACGGCGCCGACGGCGAGGTGCTGGTCGGCAGCCGCGCGAAGAAGAAGCTGCTGCTCGATCCCGAGAACACGATCTACAGCTTCAAGCGCCTCATGGGGCGCTACTTCCAGAGCGAAGAGGTCAAGAAGGCCCGCGGACTCCTGCCCTACGAGCTCGTCGAGGGCGAGAACCGCGACGTCCGCGTGAAGGTGCGCGACCAAGCCCTCGCGTTGCCCGAGATCAGCGCTCAGATGCTGACCGAGATGCGCAGGGTGGCCGAGGCCTACCTGGGCCAGGTCGTGACCAAGGCGGTGGTCACGGTCCCCGCGCACTTCAACGACAACCAGCGCCAGGCCACCAAGGACGCTTGCCGGATCGCCGGCCTCGACGTCCTGAAGATGATCAACGAGCCGACCGCGGTCGCCCTGGCCTACGGCTACGACAAGCAGATGCGCAACCGCGTCGCCGTCTACGACCTGGGCGGCGGCACCTTCGACGTGACCGTGCTCGACATCAACCTGGACGTGTTCGAGGTGCGGTCCACCGCCGGCGACACCTTCCTGGGTGGCGACGACTTCGACACGCGCATCATGGACTACCTCATCGGCGCGTTCTACGAGCAGGTGGGCATCGATCTGCGCAAAGACCGCGTGGCGATGCAGAAGCTCAAGGAGCACTCCGAGTGGGCCAAGATCCAGCTCTCCGAGGTCGACCGGGTCGAGGTGTCCATCCCGGACATCGCCCGTGACGAGGAGGGCTCGCTGACGCTGTCGGCGGTGCTGACGGTCAAGCAGCTCGCTCAGATGACCTACGACCTGGTCCAGCGCACCTTCGGCGTCTGCGACGAGGCGGTGCAGGCGGCGGGCTGCAACGTCACCGAGATTGACGGCGTCGTGCTGGTGGGCGGCCAGAGCAAGAGCCGCTTCATCCGCTCGGCGGTCGAGGCCTACTTCAGCAAGCGCGTGCAGGCGCACGTCAACCCGGACGAGGCGGTGGCCCTCGGCGCCGCCATCCACGCCGACCAGCTGCTGCATCGCAAGGGCGACGCGGTCCTCATCGACGTCACCCCGCTCAGCCTGCGGGTGGGCACGGTGGGCGGCTTCACCGAGGTCGTGATCCCCAAGAACACGCCCATCCCCATCGAACACTCGAAGACCTTCGTCACCGCCAGCGATCACCAGGAGAGGGTGCGCATCCGCATCTACCAGGGCGAGGCGAAGGCGCACGATCACAACGAGCTGCTCGGCGAGTTCGAGTTCAGCGGCTTCCGGGTCGTGCCGCGAGGCGAGGTCGAAGTGGTGGTCACCTTCGACATCGACGCCAACGGCATCGTGAACGTGAGCGCGGTGGAGCGGGAGAGCGGCGTCGAGGCGCGGACGCGGGTCACGCTCTCGCAGCACATGACCGAGGCCGAGTTGCAGAAGCTGGGCGCGGCGCGCTGACGGCGCGCTGGCCGAGGCCGCCCGGGCTCGGGACGCCCACCAAAAAGCGCGGGCCAAAAAAACGTGGGCCAAAAAAACGTGGGCCAAAAAAACGTGGGCCAAAAAAACGTGGGCCAAAAA
>CALBMW010000483.1 GCA_937896275.1 uncultured Myxococcales bacterium | reverse complement strand
GCACATCTTCAGGCGGCAGGCGAGATTGGAGGGGGCCGCGGCAGAAGTGCCTGGCACATCTTCAGCGGGCGGCACATCTTCAGCGGGCGTCGAGGAGCTACGGCCCCTGTTCGGCGAGCGCGCCGATCGCCCGCACACGAGGAGGTGAGTGATGCTGCGGCTTCTGGTCCCCCTGCCCGACCGCGACTTCGACGTCACCGAGGTCGCCGTCCCCTGGCGGATCCTGCGCGACGCGGGCTTCGAGATCTGCTTCGCCACGGAGGCCGGTGGGACCGCGCCTCAGTGCGATCCGCTGCTTCTGGCCGGGGTGATCTTCGGACAGCTCGGCGCGCGGCCCGAGGCCGTCGCCTTCTACCGAGAGATGGAGACCGACCCCGCCTTCTGCGCGCCGGTCTCGTGGCGGGGGCTCGACGCGGCCGACTTCGATGGACTCCTTCTGGCGGGGGGCCACGCCCCGGGCATGAGGCAGTACCTGGGCAGCGACGAACTCCAGGATCTGGTCGCCCGCTTCTGGCAACTGGGCCGCCCCGTGGCCGCCATCTGCCACGGGGTGCTGGTGTTGGCCCGAGCCCGCGATCCCGCCACCGGTGAGTCGGTGCTGCGCGGGCGCCGCACCACCTGTCTGCCCAAGTATATGGAGCGCTCGGCTTGGTTGCTGACCGCGTGGAAGCTGGGCCGCTACTACCGCACCTACCCCACTTACGTCGAGGATGAGGTGAGCGCCGCGGCCGGCGTGTTCGAACGTGGTCCGCGGGCGCTGACCGCGCGGGGCACGATGGACGACGACGGCCCCGCCTTCGTAGTCGAAGACGGCAACTACCTCTCCGCGCGGTGGCCCGGCGACGCCTATCTCTTGGCCCGGCGCTTCGTCGCCCGTCTGCATGACGTCTGACAGCCCGCCTTGAACCCGCCCGCGGACTGAGAGGTCCGCAGGGCGCGTCCCCTCAGCGTCGCGCCAGCGCCGGGCGGTGGAAGTCTGCGCTGACCGCCACCGCACCCGCGCCGGCGACCCGCTCGATCAGCACGTAGATCGCGCCCGCGCCCACCTTCACGGGTCCCGTGCTGGCCTTGCCCGCCTTCAACGGCACGGTCGCCAGCGTGCGGCCCTCGTCGTCGTGCAGCACCACCGTCCCCGTGACACCGCGCGCCGCCACCCTCACCGTCACCACGCCGCGCGCCGGCGCGTCGCCCAACAGCCGCAGCAACCCCGCCCCAGGTCCCAGCCTGCCTTCGAAGGACTCGTCGAAGACCAGCGGCTCGACGAAGGCGGGCTCGACTTCGTCCGCCACGGACTCGGAGGCCTCGGCGGACGCCTCAGCCGCCACGCCGGCCGCCTCGGTGGCGTCGTCGGCCGCCAGCGCCTCGGCGATGACCGCGTCCAGTGATCGCTCGTGCACCTCGACCACGGCGCCTTGGCGGGCACCGCAACCCGTGACTACCCAGGATAGGAGAATCAATCGACGCATAGACGCGCACATTAGCGCACATGTGCGACGCGCTCAATTCGCCGCGGCCCGCTGTCGCCTCAGGCCCCCAGGTAGCGACGCTCCAGGTGCGCCCGGAAGACGCTCGCGTCCAACGGCCGACCCGTGGCGCGCGTCAGCAACTCGTCGGTGGAGTAGTAGCTGCCCCAGCTGTGGACGTTGGCGCGCAGCCAACCCAGCAGCGGGCCGAACTCGCCCTTCGCGATCGAGGGCAGCACTTCGGGGACCGCCTCGGTCGCGGCCTCGAAGAGCTGGGCCGCCGTCATCGCGCCCAGCGTATAGGTGGGGAAGTAGCCGACGGTGCCGTCCATCCAGTGGATGTCCTGCATACAGCCGTCCTTGTCGTCGCTCGGCTCGATGCCCACCAGCGCGACCATGCCCTCGCGCCAGGCCCCCGGCAGGTCGCGCACGTCCAGGTCGCCGGCCAGCAACGCCCGCTCCAGGCGGTAGCGCAACACCACGTGCGCCGGGTACGTCACCTCGTCGGCGTCCACCCGGATCAGCCCCCGCCGCACCTGCGTATAGAGGCGGTGCAGGTTGTCGACCGCCCAGGCGGGTCCATCCCCAGCGAAAGCGTCGCGCAGCAAGGGGGCCACGTAGTCGAGGAACTCGCGGCTGCGGCAGGCCTGCATCTCCATCAGCAGCGACTGGCTCTCGTGCACGCTCATCCCCCGCGCCAGGCCCACCGGCTGGTAGCGCCACGCCTTGGGCCGCCCCCGCTCGTACAGCGCGTGGCCGGTCTCGTGGATCACGCCCATCAGCGCCTTCGTGAAGTCGGCCTCGTCGTAGCGCGTGGTGATACGGACGTCGTCGGCGCTCCCCCCGCAGAAGGGGTGATGGCTGACGTCGAGCCGCCCGTGGTCGAACTCGAAGCCGAGCGTCTGCATCAACTTCACGCCCAGCGCCCGCTGCGCCTCGATCGGGAAGGGCCCGCCGGTGGCCGCGACGGGCGGCTGCCCGGCCTGGTGGTCGAGCACGCGCTCGATGAGCCCTGGCAGGTTCGCGGCCAGATCGTCGAAGAGGGCGTCGATGCGCGCGGTCTTGCCGCCCGGCTCGTGCTGGTCGAGCATCGCCTCGTAGGGCTCGACGCCCAAGGCCTCGGCCTTGGCCGCGGCGACCTCGCGCACCAGGCCCATCACCTCAGTGAGCTTCGGCTCCAGTGTCGCGAAATCATTGGCTTTTCTTGAGGCACGCCAAGTCATCTCACAGGCCGATCCGGCGCGGCTGAGCGCCTCGACCAGTCGGCCGGGCACGGCGGTGGCGTGGGCGTGCAGGCGGCGCATCTCGCGCAGGTTGGCCTGCTGCCAATCTCCGAGATCCGCGCCGCCGGCCTCGGAGAGCAGATCGGCCAGGCGTGCGTCCGTCGCCAACTCGTGCCGCAGCACCCGCAGCGTGGCCATCGTCTCGCCGCGGCCAAAGGCGCCGCCGCTGGGCATCATGGCGGCCATGTCCCAGTGCAGGATCTCGAGCGCGTCGTCGAGCTTGCTCATGCGGCCGAACTGGGCCTCGAGCGCGGTATAGGCGTCCATGGATTCGCGTCCTCCGAAGCTGCCGTTCCCGCGCGGGGCGAGAAGATTCGAGCGCGCAGGGTAGCCCGCCACGGCGCCGCTGTCACCCGCGGGCGGCGCACCGGGTGACCTGCCGTGACCAGCCTGCTAGCTTGGGTTCACAAAAGGTCCAAGCCCGCCGGAGGGCCCAAGAGTGAGCACCCCGCCCGACGCCCCACGGCTGACTACAGAGGAACTCCACGCAGTGTACGAACGGCACCGCGCCGCGGATCCGCGTGCAGGCGTCGCCGTCCTCGAGCAGATCTGCCTCGACAACCAAAGGTGGGGCCTCGCCTACGACCTGCTGGCACGCCTGTTGGAGGCCAGCGGCGACGACGAGCGCGCCTACGACGCCTTCCGCACGGGCATGCAGATTGGGCTCAGGAGCCGCCGGCTGGGCCGCGAGCTGAAGGCCGATCTCGTCCTGAAGGTGATCAACTTCTGCCTGCGCCGGGCGTGGCACGAGCGCGCCCGCAGCCACGTGGACGATCTGGTGGACTTCGCACCGCGGCACCCCCTGGTGGCCACCCTGCAGGCCCGCATCGGCGAAGGCGACGCTGGTTCGGTGGTGGCGGATCACGTCAGCCGCCGGCGCCGCGTGCAGTCGCTGCTGCGCGCGGCACGCGAGCAGTTCGAGCAGGACCACCTCGAGGAGGCCCGCGCCCTCTACCACGACGCGCTGACCGAGGACGATCGCTGCACCAACGCCTACATCTTCCTGGCGCAGACCTACGCGCGCCTGCCGGCGACCGCGCAGACCGAGGGGATCGCCTTCTTCGAGGCGCTCGTCGAGTCACAGCCCGGCTGGGGCCTGGCGCTGAACCTGATCGGGCAGCTCTACGAGGCGACCGGACGCGACGAGGACGCGTGGGGCGCGCTGAATCGCGCGGCCGATCTCAGCGACACGAGCCCCACCCTGGACGCGGGCCGCAAGATCGAACTCCGCGTGCGGCTGATCACCTTCTGTCAGGCGCGCGGCTGGTCAACGCGCGCCGAGCACCAGCTCGAACGCCTGGTGCACCTGGCGCCGGATCATGCGCTCGTGGCGGGGCGCGTCGCGCACGGCGACGAGCCGGACGAAGCTGGGCTGCTGGCCTCCGCGCGCGCAGCCCGGGACGCAGGCGACGCGGACGCGGCCATCACGGGCTACCTCGCCACCACGGAGCGCGCGCCCCGCTGCCGCGACGCCTACGTGGAGTTGGCCGAGCTCTACGGCGCGCGTCCCGCGACCTGGGCGGCGGGGCTCGCCTGGCTGGACGCCCTCGTCGACCGGGCGCCGCGCTGGGGCCTCGCCTGGAGGCTGCTGGGTGAGCTGCGCGCACGCAGCGGGGACGACGAGGGGGCCTACCGCGCCTACGACCGCGCCCTCGAGGTGAGCCTCGCGTCGAAGACGCTGGCCGACGCGATCAAGGCCGACAACCTGCTCGCCCTCGTCGACTTCTGCAGCCAGCGCCAGTGGTTCGGGCGCGCGCTCGGGCACGTCGAGGCGCTGCTGGCGCTCCAGCCCGAGCACGCCGGCGGGCGCGCCCTGCATGGCCTGCTGACGCTGCAAGTCGGGCGCGGCGCGGCGCCCGGTCGGGGGGACGAGGGTTAGGAGCCTCCCCACAAAATCCGGACCGAGTGCAGTGCCGGGCTGCCGGTCGAGGCCAAGGCGGGAAGCCGCAGGAATACCCGGGGTATTCGAAGGCTTTCCAACGCGGGCATCGGCCGGCAGAACGGTGCTGCGCGACGCGGAGCGATTTTGTGGGGAGGCT
>CALBMW010000482.1 GCA_937896275.1 uncultured Myxococcales bacterium | reverse complement strand
CGCGAAGGTGAAGCGCTGCAGCGCGCGGTCGGCGTCATCGCCGAGGCACATCGACTTGACCTGGCCCCAGGTCATGCCGGCCGACAGGTCGAGGGTGCAGGCGTCCGAGCCGATGACCGGCTTGATGTCGCCCATCTCGCCCGCCGCCAGATCGCCGCCCTCGCCCATCGCGACGTTGGCGTTGGTGAAGGGCGCCACGCGCACCGGCTCGAGGTAGACGTTCGAGATGTGCCCATCGGGCGAGAAGACCAGCAGGAAGCCCGAGTCGACCATGTTGATCACGGTGTCCTGCGGGCCCGAGTTCTGGCTGGTGTAGATGATGTTGCAAATGTTCGAGGCCACGCAGTCGTAGTCCTCGGGGTACTTGTCGGCGCTGTCCTGGAAGTACTTCTGGCGGATGAAGCGGTAGACCTCGGTGACCACCTTGTGGTTGAGCCACGAGTTGGCTGCGCCCTCCTGCTCGGCCGCGGCGGCGAACTGATCGTAGGTGTGGTCGCCGATGGTCAGCCGCTCGCGCATGGCGATGCGCACCGCGTACTCGCCGGCCGAACCGGTCACGTTGTCGAAGCCCTGATAGGTGCCCTCGATGGTGCCCAGGTACTGATCGGTCGAGACGAGGTACTCGATGAGGCGGGTGTCATCGAAGATGAAGGCGATGATCTCGTTGGTGGGGCCCCAGGTCAGCGCGTTCGAGTAGACCGTCGGGTCGCAGAACTTGCCGTCCTCGGGGCGGCCGAGCAGATCGTCGGCCAGCGTGGGCGGCCCGCCTGGGCTCCACAGAGGAATGCCGCCCAGGCTCTCGCCGGGGATGATGTCCTTCTTGACCATGCCCTGGACGAGGAGCTCCTGCTCCTGCTCGCAGCAGAAGCGGGTCTCGCCGAGCTCGGACGCGTTGCACTCCGGCACCGAGATCGGCACCTCGCCGGCCTGCACGAAGTCCGTGCCGTTGTAGCCGTTTCGGGCGGCCGTTTCGGGGTTGTCGGGCTCGTAGACCTGCTCGGGACCGTCTTCGCAGGCCCCCAGCAGGGACAACGCGCCGAGCACCACCAGCGCTCTTCGCATCTCGCTCCTCCTAAGTGCACGCTGGACGGGCCGCGTCGCCGTCGGACGGCGCCGGCGCGCACACTGATTGCGCCTTCGTGAAGGCCGGGCAGGGCACCGCGGCCAAATAAAATCGCCGGACTATGCATCCGCCGCGATCGCGATTGCAAGCGGCGGCCGGAAAGCACGTACGGACGCGCGGACGCTCAGTGTGCGGGGAGCGAGCGCGAAGAGCGCGCGGGTGCCGGCGGTGCGAAGGGGCGAGGTGGACCGGGTGGCCCGAAGACGACTGTGGGCGTGGAACTGCAGCGCGCGCCGGGGCGCGCGGCCCGCCGGGCCAAAGAAGTGGGTGCGGGGCCCGCCGGTCCGAAGGGGGGTCGGCGGCCGGCCCCGCGCCCGAGAGGATCCCGAGAGGATTCAGTCGGTCTGGACCTGGATCACGCGAGGCTTCGCCGCGTCGGTCTTGGGCAACTCGACGGTCAGCACGCCCGCCTCGAGGCGCGCGCCGATCTGGGCGGGATCAGTGTCGCGCGGCACGTGGAAGCGGCGCAGGTACTCGGCGAACGGCCCCTGCGGATCGGTGCCGAGGAGGCGTCGGGCGCTGATCGTGAGGACGCCCTGCTCGAGGCGCAGGTTGAGCCCCTCGCGCTCGACGCCGGGCAGATCCGCGCGCAGCAGCAGGCCCTCGTCGCTCTCGTAGATGTCGACCGGCGGGCGCGCCACGTAGCGCGGGCGGGTCGAGGTGCTGGGGGTGATCTCGGTGCTCATCGTGGTCTCCTCTGTTCCTCGTCGATGCTTCTGTTCCTTCCTCGATGCTGGCCGCGAACTTCGATGGCTCAGACGTCGACGGTGATCTGGCGCGGCTTGACGGCCTCGGCCTTGGCCATCCGCACGATGAGCACGCCGTCCTTCAGCTTCGCGTTGACGCGCTCCGGGTCGACGCGCGTGGGCAGCGAGAAGCTGCGCGAGAACTCGAAGGGGCGGCGCTCGGACATCTGGGCGCGGTAGCCCTCGGGGGCCGAGACGGCGCGGTTGGCCGCGAGCGTGAGCACCTCGTCCCTCAGGGTGATCTCGAGCGCGTCGGCGGTGACGCCGGGGAGATCGGCGCGGAGCACCAAGCCCTCCTCGTCCTCTTCGAGATCCACCCAGCCCACCTCGGTGGCGCGGGGAGCGTCGGTCAGGCCGGAGGTGCCCAGGGCGCGGTCGAGTCGACGGTGAAGGTCATTCATCCACTGCATGGTGTTGTCGAGGTCGTTGAATGGAAACAGCATGACGATGCCTCCTCGGTGGGTGCACCAACGCGCGCACCGCACGAGGTGTGCGTGATCAGGTGCTCGTGTTGATTGAGCTCGTGTTGACTGAGCTCTCTATCGCTCCATCGGTTCGTCGCCGACGGGGACAACGGATAAACGCCGCCTGGAGGGTGTCAAGCGAGCGGCGGAAGAACGTTGCCGCGGCCCAGGATGTTGGTGGGATCGAGGGCGGCCTTGACGGCGCGCATGACTTCGAGGTCGGCGGCGGGGAGCAGCTCGGCGAGGAGGTCGCGCTTGCTCTTTCCGACGCCATGCTCACCGCTGATCGCCCCACCGTGCGCCGCGCAGTGGCGGGCGAGGGCGTAATAGAGCAGACGCCCCGCGGCGGCCTCGGCGGCGTCGCGGGGCAGCAGGTTGACGTGCAGGTGGTTGTCCCCGATGTGGCCGAAGGTGGCCGAGTCGAGCGTGCGCGGCAAGGGGCGGTGGTGCTCGGCGGCGAAGGCGGCCGCGGCCTCGGGCCCCACGGCGGCGGGCAGGTCTGCCAGGGCGCCGCGATAGTGCGCGGCCATGCGGTGCAGCCAGCCGGCAGGGTAGGCCAGGTCGGTGCCGAGCTTGCGCAGGCCGCGCTGCCGCGCGAGGTCGTTGACCGACTCCGGGACCGCGTGGCGGAAGTCGCGGAAGGCGTCCAGGTCGGCGGCGGTGCGCGGGATGCGCAGCCAGGCCTCGTCGTCCGGCGCGCCGGCCTCGATGAGGGCCTCGTACCAGGCCGAGGTGACCGCCTCCTCGTCCTCGGGGGCGTGGCGTTGCTCGACGAAGAGGGCGGCGGCGGCGTCGGCGGGCACCCGGAAGCGTGGGTGGCGGGCGCCGGCCAACTCCAGGCTGCGACGGTCGAACCACTCGACGCTCATCGGCGCGACGCCGGCGGGATCGGCGTCGGGGCCGCGCGTGGCCTGCAGGCGGGCGACGAAGTCGAGGGCCGGGCCCTCGGTGGGCCAGAAGATCAGGGCCGCGAAGATGGGCCGAGCCGGCAGCAGGCGCACTGTGACGTCGTGCAGATAGCCCAGCGTGCCCTCGGAGCCCACGAACAGATCGACGACATCGGGCGGATCATAGAGGGCGTAGCCGAGGGCGCTCTTGACGTCACGGCGGCGCGGCCCGGGGCAGGGGACACGGAGCATGCCGTCGGCGAGCGCCAGGTGAAAGGCGCCGTCGACCGGCGGGTGCTCACCGCGGCGCAGGCGGAGCACGTCGCCGCTGGCCAGCACGACGGTCAGGCCAACGACCCACTCGCCCCAGGGGCCGAAGGCGAAGCTGCGCGCGCCGCTGGCGTTGCAAGCGACCGCCCCGCCGACGCTGCACTCCTTGCGGCTGGTTGGATCGGGGCCGAAGAAGAGGCCGTGGGCCGCGGCCGCGGTCTCGAGATCGGCGCACAGGACGTGGGCCGGGGCGGTGGCGGTGCGGGCGTCGACGTCGATCTCGACCGCGTCGGGGCTCGAGGTCTCGGGCAGGGCGATGACCCAGCCCCCCAGGGGGATCGCCGCGCCGGTGAGGCTGGTGCGCCGGGCCGAGAAGGTGACCGGGACGCCGCGGGCGCTGGCGGCGCGGAGGACGGCGCCCACCTGGTGCGGGTCACGGACGCGGATCAGGCCCTCGGCGTGGCCGCGAAAGGAGGACTCGTCGCAGAGGTAGCGCTCGAGCACGGACGGATCGGCCTCGACGTGCAGGGAGGCCATGGCGAGGTCCTTTCTTTGCGTCATCGGGGCTTTCCTCCCACAATCGGCCACCTGCGCTCCAGCGCCTGCGAGGGCGCGTGAGACCACCCGTACGCGCCGCCCACGCAGACAGACACGCGGGGACGGCGCAGGATGCTTTGGAGGTGGGCGACGTGTCCAGCGAGCCCGAGGCGACCGACGCCCCGCCGCCAGGGCCCGATCGCTGCCCTTTCTGCCTCTCGTTCGACGGCCTGGCGGCGGCGCGCGCCGAGGGCGGGCGGTTCTGTCCGCGCTGCGGGGCGGACTGGGACCACCTCGACGCGCCGGTGGTGGTGCCGCCGGGCTTCGCCGCCGAGGGGGACTCGGCGCTGGCCGAAGACGCCTTCGGCCCCGCCGCGCGAGACGACACCGATCCCAACGTGCCGTCTTCGGTGGCGGCGCGCGCCGAGGGCACGCCGGAGGGAGTGGCGCGGAGGAAGGCGACGCCCCGATCCCCGGCGCCCGCGCTGCCCGATGTCCCCAGCGTGGCAGCCCGGCGGCCGTCTGCGGTGGGACCCGTGACGGTGGCGTTGCTGGTCGGCCTGGGCGCCACGCTCGCGGTGGCCTTCTTCCACGATCGGCTGTTCCCGGTCGAGCGGGCCCCCGTCACGCGCGAGCCGGCGCCCGTGGCGGTGACGCCCCGAGTCGTCGCGCCGCCGCCCCCCGTCGAACCGGCGGTCC
>CALBMW010000481.1 GCA_937896275.1 uncultured Myxococcales bacterium | reverse complement strand
GCGTCGCGTCCGGTCGCGAAGGCCTCGCGTCTGCTGGCGGGGCTTCCCCGTCGCGCACGCTCTCGGCGTCCTGGCGAGTCGTCCTCGCGTCCGCCGGCGCCCCGTCGGCGGGGTCGCCGGCCCCGTCCGGCGAGGCGACCGCGCCGTCGCTCGGCGCGCACCGCCCGTCCTCGAGGCAACGACCCGACGGACAGTCCGCCGCGAAGCACGACGGCTCGTCCCCGGGCGCGTCAATGCACCCGGTGGCCATGAGACCGGCGAAGATCACCGTGACACCGCTGCGATTCATCACACCTCCGACCCCGCTGCTCTAGCCCACCGGTGACGCACGCACAAGCGCCGGCTACCATGCGCCCATGCTGCGGTCCTTCTCCCCCGCCCTCGTGGGCACCCTCGTCGATGGGCGCTACCGCGTCGAGGCCGAGATCGGTCGCGGGGGCATGGGCGTGGTCTATCGCTGCGCCAACATTCGCCTGCACGATCGGCCATGCGCGCTGAAGGTGCTCACCGCCGGGGTCGGAACGGGGGGCGCGGCCATGGATCAGCAGGCGCGGTTCGAGCGCGAGATCCAGCTCGTGTCGCGCCTCACTTGCCCGCACACGGTGCAGGTGTTCGACAGCGGCACCCTGCCCGACCACGGCCCCTACATCGTCATGGAGTTGCTCGAGGGCGAGCCTCTCGACCGTCTGCTGCTGCGTGGCCCGGTGCCCGTCGACCGGGCGCTGGACGTGATCG
Organism: uncultured Myxococcales bacterium; assembly: GCA_937896275.1. Taxonomy (GTDB): domain Bacteria; phylum Myxococcota_A; class Bradymonadia; order UBA7976; family UBA1532; genus JACKDN01. The sequence goes on along the minus strand of CALBMW010000481.1, from coordinate 3,992 downwards.
CGGGCGTCCTCGCGGCGCTGGCCGAGGCGCACGGCAAGGGCATCGTCCACCGCGACCTGAAGCCGGCCAACGTCTTCCTCGTGCCGACCCGCGGCGGCGTGCACCCCAAGGTGCTCGACTTCGGCATCGCCAAGACCATCGACCCCGAGGGCGTGGTCGATCTCACGGGCAGCGCCGCCATCGGCACGCCGCGCTTCATGGCGCCCGAGCAGTTCCACGGTCGCCCGGCGGACGCGCGGACCGATCTCTATGCCTTGGGCCTGCTCTTCTACACGCTGCTGGTGGGACGCCCCCCGTTCTCGGCCAACGACCCCTTGCCACCCGAGATGCGCGCCATGCCACCCCAAGCGCGCCTCACCTGGTTGCACATCCACCAGCCGGTGGCGCGCCCGGCCGGGTTGTCCGACGCGCTCAACGGCGTCCTGGTCGCGCTGTTGGCCAAGGATCCCGCTTGGCGTCCGGCCTCGGCGGACGCGGTCCTTCGGCTGCTGCGGGCGGTGCCTGAAGCCCACGGTGTGCCCCCGGCGGCGGCGTCCCCGAGCCAGCCCTTGCTCGCTCGGCGACGCGAGGACGACACGACCGGCTTCCCGATCGCCGGCGAGCCCAGCCTCGTCGGTCGGCGCGACGGCGCACCCCGATGGCCGATCGCGGTCGCTGGCGGCGCGGTGCTCGCCTTCGGCGCCCTGGTGGGCACGCTCTGGCCACGCGACGTGCCGTTGCCGCCGGTGCCGGCCATCTGCACCGACCACCTCGAGACCACGCCGTCGGGCGCCCTGCTGCTGCTCGACGGGCGCGAAGTGGGCCGCACGCCCTACGGCGTCGCGCGGGCCTGCGACGCACGCATCGAAGCGCGTGTAGCGCTCGCGGGCTATGAGCCCCTGACGGTGTCATTGAGTGGCGCGGCGGAAGACTTGAACATTTCACTCGCGAGCGTCGCCCCGGACGCGACCGCGCCCTCTCCGCCGCAGGACGCTGCCCCGCCGCCTCCCCCCAGGGACGTGGGTTCGCGAGGGCCAAACGTAGGCACGGGAGGTGACCGTCCCCCCCGCCCGCCCGCCGCGGCGTCATCGACGGCCGCCCCGTCACCCATCGGCGTCTGGTAGCCGGCGCAGCGCGCGAGGCTCGCCCGCGCGCGCCGGGAACGTCACCCGCCGATCGCCAGCCCGATCGCGACGCCCGTGATCAACACGCCCAGCGCCAGCAGCGCCAGGGTGATTGTTCGGAGATCCAGCCCCAGATCGCGGCGTGGAGCCCTGACGGGCAGCGCCGTCGGCGGTGGGGGCAGCGGGCCGGGCGTGCTGCGCAGGGCGGCGGCCGAAGGCATCGTGGGCACGCGCGGCAGGGGCTCGACGATCGTCGGCGCGTGGAGCGCGTCGTCCGTCGGCGGCGGGCGTCGGAAGGCCACCGTCGCCGCGTCCTCGGCGTCCGGCACCCCCGCCGCGACGATCTCGGGGATGAACCGCACGGTGAGGTGCTCGGTCGGATCGAAGTCGACCGACTGGGTCACCATGCCCAGGGCGTCGTGGAAGGCGTCCTCGAGCGCCGCCATCGTCGGGTAGCGGTCCGCGGGAGCCTTGGCCAGCGCGCGCAGGACGACGGGCTCCACCGCGCGGAGGAAGGGATCGGACCCCAACCCGGCCATCGGCGGCGGCTCGGCGGTGAGCTGCTTGACGATGATCGCCAGCGCCTGGGGCGCCTCGAAGGGCCGACGCCGAGTGAGCATCTCGTAGAGCACGATCCCCATCGCGTAGACGTCCGTGCGGGCGTCCACCTGCGCGTCGCCCTGATCGGCGCATTGCTCGGGCGCCATATAGTGCGGTGTGCCCAGGATCCCCCCCTGCACGGTCTTCGGCCTTCCGCTGACCCGGGCGATGCCGAAGTCGATGACCTTCACCCGGTGGCGGCCGTCGTGAGCGCGCGCGAACAGGATGTTGTCGGGCTTCAGATCGCGGTGGATGATGCCCTGCGCGTGGGCCTCCCCGAGCGAGTCGGCCACCGCCGAGAGGACTTCGGCCGCCTCGGTGGCCGGCACCGCGCCGCGCGCCAGGAACTGAGCGAGGCTCTCGCCGCGCAGCAACTCCATCACGATGAAGCCGACGCCCGGCAAGCCCCCGACCTCGACGGTCCCGACGTCGAAGACCGTGACGGTGTGGGGGCTCGTGAGCGCTGACAGCGTGTGCGCCTCGCGCTCGAAGCGCACGCGCGCGGCGGGCGTGGCGAGCAGGGCCGGGTGCATCACCTTGAGCGCCACCTCGCGCGCCAAGCGCTCGTCTTGGGCGGCGTAGACGGTGCCCATGCCGCCGCCACCGATCATCTGGCCGACGCGGTAGCGGCCGGTCAGGATCTCGCCGGTCAGTGTCCCGCCGGTCAGTGTCCCGCCGGTCAGTGTCCCGCCGGTCAGTGTCCCGCCGGTCGGCGTGTCGCCGGTCAGCGTCATGCGCGCTCGAGCAGCGCGCGATGCAGCGCCGCGCCCAGCCGAAGGAAGATGTGCTCGACGGCACGATCCAGGCCCAGCGCCTCGTCCTCCGCCGTGCGCGCCGCGTCCTCGAGCGGCGCGAGCGTGCTCTCGCGCTCCACGGTCAGCGCCAACAGCGATCGGGCGAGTTCGGCCTCCTGCGCCGCCAGATCGCCCACCTCACGACGCGCTGGTCCCAGCGCGTCGCGCACCGCCTGCTGCCGCCCGACCAGCCTCTCGCGTTCCGCGCGGGCGTCCTCCAGCCGCGCCAGCAACCCCTGAATCTGCTCGCCGTACAGCGCCCGCAATTCGACGGCGCCGCCCCGCTGCGCCGCCCCGGCCGCCGCCGCCCGCTGCACCGCCGTCACCGCACGGTAGTCATCGGCGTAGCTGTGATCGGCGTCGCCGATCTCATCGGCCAGTCGCAGAAGGTGGCCGGAGAGGCGAAGGTAGCGATTGCGTCCTGCCTCGATCCGGGCCGCCAGGTCGGCGCGCGCGTGGCACAGGGGCTCCTCGCGCCGCCGCAGGTCGCGCGCGAGCGTGTTGGCCCCGTCGCGGCGATCGCTCGCCAAGGCGGTGGCGCCGGCGCGTCGATCGTTGAGGTGGTCGACCTCGTCGAGCAGCGCCCTCAGCGCGGTGGGCAGCCGCCCCGGCGGGAAGACGGTGGCGAGCGCCATCACGACGTGCTGCCGGAAGCGGTCGTGATCGACGTGATCGCCCAGCGTGGGGAGCTGCAAGTCCCCCAGGCGCGTCGGTCGCCCCTGGAGCAGCACCGTCGTCGCGGCGGAGACCCGCGTCTCGACCGCCCCCGGCCCACGCAACCGCTGCAGGACCGCGCGGGTGTCGGGCGGTCGCCGCGCGGGATCGGGATCCAGCAGCGCCCGCACCAGATCGGCCAGGGGCGCGGGCACATCGTCGGGCAAGGTGGGCGCCACGGTCGCGAAGGCAGCACGACGCACCATCTCGATGGGATCGGCGTCGTGACCGTGCGGCACCCGACCGGTGAGCGCGACGAACATCAGGCCGCCCAGGGCGTAGAGGTCCGCCAGCGGCGTGACCTTCTCGCCGCGCGCCTGCTCGGGCGCGAGGAAGCCGGGCGTGCCGAACACCATGCCAGCCATGGTCTGCACGCCGTCCGCCGCGCCCCAGCCCGCGATGCCCAGGTCGAGCACCTTCACGTGGTCGACCACCGGGCCGTTGGCGCACAGGAAGACGTTCTCGGGCTTGATGTCGCGATGCACGGCGCCCTGAGCGTGGATGGCGCCGAGCGCGGAGGCCACCTGCTGGGCGATATGGACGACCGAGGCAGCCGCCATGCGGCCCACCCGCGCGAGGCGCCGCCCGAGGTCCTCGCCCACCAGCCGCTCCATCACCAAGTAGCCGGCGTCGCCGCTGCGGCCCCACTCGAACACGCGGACGACGTTGGGGTGGTTCAGCGTCCAGCACAGCGCGCCCTCGCGGAGGGCCCGCTCGACGAACTGCGCCGGCGCCGGTCCGCCCTGCACCACCTTGACGGCCACCTGCTGCCCGGTGCGCT
>CALBMW010000480.1 GCA_937896275.1 uncultured Myxococcales bacterium | reverse complement strand
GTGGTGGCCGCGACGACCATCAACGCATCCGAGGTCATCAACGAGACCCACCTCAAGGTCATCAAGTGGCCGCAGTCCTCAGTGCCCGAGGGCGCGTTCAAGTCGCTCGACGAGATCCTGGGTCCTGATCTCCGTGTGCCCGTCAGCACCATGTTCGAGGGCGAGCCCATCCTGAGGGTGCGCCTCGCGAGCCCCGAGACGGGCACCGGCATGGCCGCTCAGGTGCCCAAGGAGCTGCGCGCCTTCCCCGTGCCGATCGACAACTGGATCGCCGAGGCGCGCCTCGTCTACCCCGGCGCCGTGGTCGACGTGCTGACCACCATCCGCAACTCGCTCGAGCGCAAGGTGAGCACCAAGCTGGTGCTGCAGCGCATCCGCGTGCTGGCCGTCAACGGCCTGCTCGACCCGACGTCGGTGGACGTCGAGGCCAAGAAGAAGAGCGGCAACACGGGCCAGAAGTCGGTGGTGACGCTGCTGGTGACACCCGAGCAGGCCGAGATGTTGGCGCTGGCCAGCCGCGAAGGGCAGGTGGACCTGGTGCTGCGCAACGCCGGCGACCCCAGCACGGTCGAGACCCTGGGCATCACGCCGCCCGAACTGTTGGGCGAGCCCGATCCCGAAGACGTAGCCGAAGCTCAGGCCGAGTTGGCGGCGTCCGAGAAGGCTGCCCAGGCCTCGGCGAGGCCACGTCGGCGGCCGCGGCGGGCAGCGCCCGAGGCCCGAAGCAACCCCGGCCCGCGGGTCGAGCGCCGCGGGGGCACCAAGACGATCAGCATCGGAGGCGAGTGATGCCGCGCGAGGGGCGGATCCTGCGTGGATCCGTGATGGGGCCGTCCGTGATGACGCTGCCCGTGATGGCGCTGTCCGTACTGACGCTGTTGGTCGGGGGGCTGCTGACGCTCTCTCAGGCTCAGGCTCAGACGCCGGAGCGACGCCGCGAGGTGCGCAACGTGATCGAGGTCTCGCTGGGCGGATCCAGCATCCTCAAGCTCGGCGGCACCACGGGCAAGATCACCCTGACCGATCCCACGATCGCCGAGATCACGCCAGCCGGGGACGGCCTGCTCGTGATTGGCCGCAAGGTGGGTGAGACGAACCTGATCCTGCACAGCGGCGGGTCGCAGGACAGCTGGCTGGTGAAGGTGTCGCTGCCTGCGCAGGCCATCCAGAGCGAGCTGCTGCGCATCTTCCCGCGCGAGGACATCGAGGCCCGCGCGGTGGGCGGCGCGCTCGTGCTCACCGGCACGGTGGGGGCGACCAACGTCGTGACGCAGGCCGAGGAGCTGGCCATCGGCTACCTGCGCAGCCCGGCCATCGCTGGCCTCGGCGTACAGCCCAACGTGATCAACCTGCTGCAGGTGCGGACGCGCCAGCAGGTGCAGATCGAGGTGAAGTTCGCCGAGGTGAATCGACGCTCGCTGCGGCAGATCGGCGTGAACATCGTGGGCGGGGCCAACAATGGCCGGGTCGGCGCCGCCGTCGGCGAAGGTGCCCAGGCCGACGTGAACCCGCGCGCGGCGCTCAACGGCATCCCGCAGGCCCCCGTGGTTGGCCGCCCGGCCCAGGTGTTCTCGCCGGGCGACAACGGCTTCGGATCGATCTTCTTCGGCATCCCCGACGGGGCCTTCCCCTTCGCCGCGACGCTGAACCTGCTGGCCCTGCGCAACCTGTCGAAGACGCTGGCCGAGCCCACGCTGGTGGCGATGAGCGGGCAGGAGGCGTCCTTCCTGGCGGGTGGTGAGCTGCCCTTCCAGACTTCGGGCAGCCTGGGAACCACCAACATCGAGCTGAAGCCCTACGGCATCGAGCTGAAGTTCTCGCCCACGGTGCTGGGCGACGACACGGTGCAGCTCAAGGCGGAGGTGTCGGTGAGCGCCATCGACGTGGCGAACACCAAGGGCGTCAACGAGGCCTTCAAGAAGCGGTCGGCCAGCACCGTGATCCGCATGCGCGACGGCCAGAGCTTCGCCATCGCCGGCCTGCTCAACGACGAGATCGAGAACACCATCAGCAAGGTGCCCGGCCTGGGCGACCTGCCCATCCTGGGCGCGCTGTTCTCGAGCAAGAAGTTCGAGCGGCGCGAGACCGAGCTGGTCATCGTGGTCACGGCGCGGCTGGTCGATCCGATGGACTCGGACGTGGCGCCGTCGCTGCCGGGCGAAGACACGGTGACCGACCCCACCGATCTCGAGCTGTTCCTCCTCAACATCCAGGAAGCCGACGGCGCGAAGCAGCCGCACCGCATGTCGGGGCCGCAGGCCAGCATCGGGCCGAGCAGGATCGCGCCGAGCCGCCAGGTGGCGGGCAAGGTGGGCTTCTGGCGATGAGCGACAACCCCTTCAAGCGCCCGGCGAGTCGAGCAGGCATCCGCGATCCGCGCAACGCCACGTTCATCTCGAGCCTGAAGGACATCGAGCAGGGGCGGCACCGCCAGAAGCAGCTCTCGGCCCACACCTCGATCCTGCGCCTCGAGGATCTCGAGGAGGTCGCCGATCTGCCGGCGGACGAGCCGCTCGGGCAGGCCCCCGCGCCCGCGATGGTGGCCTCGAAGATGGTCGCCTTCTTCGGCCCCAAGGGCGGCATGGGCACCACCACCCTGGCGATCAACGTGGCGGGCACCATCGCCAGGCTGGCTCGGCAGGCCGTGATCATCGATATGGATCTGCAGCTCGGATCCGTCCCGGTCAGCCTGAACGTCAAGCCGGAGCGCAGCATCGCCGAGTTGGTGATCGAGGCGGTCAACAGTGGCAGCGGGCCTCTGGAGTCGGGGCTCGATCGGCACGCCAGCGGGCTCACGATGATCGCGCAGGGCGACCGCATCGAGGAGCTCTCGTCGGTCACCACCGACCGCCTGCCGCGCTTCTTCGACGCCGTGGGCCAGATGTTCTCCCATGTCATCGTGGACGGGCTGCGCGACTTCAGCGATCACGCGGTGGCCGTGATGGACATCGCCCACATGGTGGTGCTGGTGGTGACGCAGGACGTGCCGGCCGTGCGCGCGGCGGCGCGCTCGCTGCGCCTGTTCCGCCGCCTCGGCTACGGCCCCGAGCGCCTCAAGATCGTCGTCAACCGCTACCACAAGAAGGCGCCCGTGACGCTCGAGGCGATCGGCAACGCGCTCGGGCAGGCCGTGCACGCGGTGGTGCGAAACGATTTCCCCCTGGTCGAGGAGGCCCTCAACTGCGGGGTGATGGTGCACGAGCTCAAATCGGGCAGCGGCGTGGCGCGCGACCTCGACGCGCTGGCCCGTAACCTGGCCGGACTTCAAGAGAGCCGCGGCGGTGGCCGCAGCTTCCTGGGACGCATCTTCAAGCGGGAGTGAGCTGACCGATGGCCATGCGCATCATCGACCGGCTGGCGACCGGCCAGGATCCGAACCAGCCGGCCGCACGTAACCTGGACAACCTGCGTCGCAGCCTGCACCAGAAGGTCATCGACCGTCTGGACGTGGCGGCGGTGGCGAACCTGACCTCCGATCAGCTGCGGACACGGCTGCGTGACATCGTCGAGAAGGTCGTGCAGGCCGAGGGCCTGAACCTGTCGCAGGTCGAGCGCGACAGCGTCATCAAGGGCATCCTCGACGAGATCACCGGCCTGGGGCCGCTCGAGGAGATCCTGGCCGATCCAAGGGTCAGCGACATCCTGGTCAACGGGCCCAACGTGATTTACGTGGAGCGGGGCGGTCGCCTCGAGCAGGTGGACGCCCACTTCCGCGACGAGGCGCACCTGCTCAACACGATCAGCCGCATCGTGGGGCGGGTGGGCCGGCGCGTGGACGAGTCCTCGCCGATGGTCGACGCCCGCCTGCCCGACGGCAGCCGCGTCAACGCCATCGTCCCGCCGCTGGCCCTCGACGGCGCCGCGCTGTCGATCCGCCGCTTCGGCCAGAACCCGCTGACGCACACCGACCTGGTGAAGTACGCCGCCCTCACGCCGGACATGATGAACTACCTCAAGGCGGCGGTTCGGGCGAAGTGCAACATCCTCATCAGCGGCGGCACCGGCGCCGGCAAGACGACGCTGCTCAACGCCCTGAGCAACTTCATCCCGCACGGTGAGCGCATCATCACGCTCGAGGACTCCGCCGAGCTGAAGCTGCAGCAGCCGCACACGGTGCGCCTCGAGAGCCGCCCGCCCAACATCGAGGGCAAGGGCGCGATCACCATCGGCGACTTGATGAAGAACGCCCTGCGCATGCGCCCCGACCGCATCGTCGTGGGCGAGGTGCGCGGCGGTGAGGCGCTCGACATGCTGCAGGCCATGAACACGGGCCACGAGGGCTCGATGGGCACGCTGCACGCCAACACGCCCGACGACGCCCTGCAGCGCCTCATGACGATGATCACGATGGCCGGCGTGAAGCTCGACAACAGCTCGCTGCAGCAGATCATCGGGCGCTCACTGCACGGCATCGTCCAGGCCAGCCGGCTGTCGGACGGCCAGCGCAAGATCACCAGCATCACCGAGGTGCTCGGCTTCGACACCACGACCGGGCAGGTGATGACCAACGAGGTCTTCGTCTACGACCAGCACGGCATGGACGAGACCGGCAAGATCAACGGCGAGCACAAGTACGTGCGCGAGAGCGGGCTGCTCGAGCGCTTCTACCGGTCTGGCGCGCTGAAGAGGCCCGTGTGAACCTGTTCGTCCTCATGGGCGCGGCCTCGGTGTTCTTCACGCTGCAGGCCGTCTACTGGATCGTCGTCAGCCGCAAGGGCGCGCGCACCGATCTGCTGGCCCAGCGGCTGGGCACGGACGACAGCCTCTCCGCCTCGGCGGGCCTCATGCGCGACGAGAACGAGGGGGCCTTCGCCCAGTCGATCGCGTCGCTCCTCGAGGAGGCCGGCGACGATCCCAACGTGGGGCCCTTCCTGGTTCGGGTGGCGCTGTTCTTCTTCCTGGCGTTCACGGTCACCCTGCTCGTGACGCAGAGCCTGGGCGCCGCGCTGCTGTTCGGGCTGGTGGGCACCGTGCTCCCCTACATGGGCCTGCTGCGCAAGAAGAGGAAGCGCGTCGAGCGTATCGAGAGTCAGCTGCCCGAGGCGCTCGAGGTCATGACCATCTCGCTGCGCGCCGGGCAGTCGCTCGACCAGACCATCCGGCTCACCGCCAGCGAGCTCGAGGCGCCCATCGGCGACGAGTTCCACCGCGTGGCCGAGGAGGTGCAGCTCGGTCGCCCGCTCGAGGAGGCGCTCGCCGCCATGAGCGGCCGCCTGCCCGCCGCACACACGGTGCGCACCTTCGTGACCTCGGTGATGGTCCTGCGCCAGACGGGTGGCAACCTGATCGAGGTGCTCGAGCAGATCATCGACACCATGCGCCAGCAGATGCAGTACGAGCGCAAGCTCAAGGCCATGACCGCCGAGGGCCGCAGCAGCGCGCGCATGCTGGCGGGGCTGCCGCCGGTGTTCGTGTCGTTGGCCTACCTGGCCGACAGCAACTACATCGGGACGCTGGTCACCGATCCTGCCGGGAACGCGATGCTCGCCGCGTCCGTCTTCCTCTACGTGACCGGCGTCATCTGGACGAACCGGCTCACCAACCCCAAGAGGTAACGCCGCGGTGGATGGAGACGTCCTGAGGATTGCGACCGCCGCGTCGGGCCTGGCCACGGCCTTCTGCGTGGTGTTGGCCGTTCGCGCGCTGTTCAAGGCGCGGGATCAGGCGGGCGAGGAGCTCGCGCGGGAGCGCGCCGAGGCCGTCGCCGAGGGCGAGGAGCCGCCGGCGGAGTCGGGCCGGTTCGGCCTGCTGGCCGGGCTGTTGCGACCCAAGACGGCCGACGATGTCTCGGACTTGCGCCGGCGACTGGCGCGCGCGGGGCTGCGCAGCCAAGAGGCGCTCGAGCTGTTCAACGTGGCCCGGGCGATCTCGTTGCTGTGCGGGCTGTTCGTGTTCTTCATGTTGGTCGTGTCGCTCGGCGGCAGCAGCCTGGTGTTCGGCGCGTTCGTGCTGGGCATCGCGTTCTTCGGGCCCAGCCTGTGGCTGCGCTCCCGCACCAACGGGCGCCAGGAGAAGCTGAACCGCTCGCTCCCGCCCACCCTCGATCTGCTGGTGACTTGCATGGAGGCCGGCCTGGGCCTCGAGCAGGCCATCGCCCGCGTGTCGCAGGAGATGGCCTTCAGCAACCCCGAGATGGCCGAGGAGCTGAGCGTCGTCATCGGCGAGCTGCGCGCGGGCCTGTCGACGACCTCGGCGTTCAAGAAGCTGGCGGACCGGGTCATCTCGGACGACATGCGCAACCTGAGCAACGTCATCGTCCAGTCGGCCACCCTGGGCGCCGCGCTGGGGCGCACGCTGCGCGAGTACGCCGCCAGCGCCCGTCGGCGGCGCGAGATGGAGCTCGAGGAGCTCGCCGGCAAGGTGACGGCCGGCCTGACCCTGCCCCTGACCCTGTGCCTGCTGCCCTCGGCGGTGCTCGCGATGCTCGGGCCGGCCGTGGTCATCGTGATCAACTCGCTGTTCGAGTGATGCGGCGTCCCAAGAGCCGCGCCGCGCTCCTGGCGGGGGTCCTCGCGCTCTCGGCGTGCGGGGGCGCGCGCCAGCTGCCCGGCGAGGATCCGCCCGCGCCCACCCCCGAGGAGGAGGCGGAGCTCACCGGCGATCTGTCGGTGCAGTTGGCGCAGACGCTGATCGAAGCCGGCGCTCATCAGAACGCGGTCCCGCTGCTGCGGGGGGCCCTGGCGCGCGATCCCAAGGATCCGCGGCTGCACTATCTGATGGCGACCGTGCTGCGCGACCGCGGCCTGTATCGCAAGGCGGAGGAGGAGTACGCGCTGTCGCTGGCCCTGTCGCCCACGCTGGCGCCGGCCTTCGCGGGCCAGGCGGTGCTGCGCGACCTTCAGGGCCGACACGACGAGGCGAAGGGGCTGCACGACCGGGCCATCGAGCTGAGCCCGGACGTGCCGCGATATCGCAACAACCTGGGGTTCTCGCGCTTCCTGGCGGGCGATCTGCCCGGGGCGATCGCCGCCTACGAGGACGCGCTGCGCCTGGAGCCCAACGCGCCCACGGTCTACAACAACCTGGGCTTCGCGCTGGCGAGCGCGGGCCGCGACACTGAGGCGCTGCGCATGTTCCGTCAAGCGCTGGACGAGGGGTCCGCGCTCAACAACCTGGCGCTGGCACATGAGTTGCGAGGCGATCCGTCGAGTGCTCGGCGGATGTACCAGGAGGCCCTCCTGACGGACCCGAGCCTGAGGCAGGCGCTGGTCAACCTCGATGCACTCGACCGGGGTGGCGTGACGTCGCCCCCGGAGGTTCCCGAATGAAGTGGAAGCTGCTGCTCGTCGCCGTCACCTTCGCGCTGCCCGCCTGCAGCGGGCGCGCGACGCTGAGCGAGGACTCGGGGCGGGCCGCCCGGCGCATCTGGGAAGCCCAGGCGCAGAGCCAGCCGCGGCGCCCGGCCGCAGCGCTGGCCGCCTCGGACGCGAAGATCATCGTGGACAACCACGAGGGCCGCTTCCGGGTCGGTGCCGCCGCCGCGACCACCGGGGGTGGCAACTCCGGTGGGTCGTCCGGGACGGGTCTGGTGACCCCAGCGACGGGTGATCTGTTCGGAGCGTCGGGCAGCGACGGCGGTGGTGGTCGCGGCAACTCGAGGATTCAACTGCGCGCCGAGTGACGAAGGTCGCGGTCGGCGGGTGACGCATCAGGGGGATGGGCGAATGAAGCGGCACCTTCGACGCAGCGGCGAGCGCGGTGTGGTCACCGTCCTGATGATGCAGATCGCGATCATCACCTTCCTCTTCATGTGGGCAGTCATCTACATCGGGCAGATGGCCAACAAGCGCGAAGAGATGCAGATGGCCGCGGACAACCTGACCGCGAGCATCGCGACCATCGCGCGCAAGCAGGGCATCGCGGCGATCTGCGACCACCCGGCGCTGGCCTACGAATTCCCCGAGGGAGGTGGGGCGTAGGTTGACC
>CALBMW010000479.1 GCA_937896275.1 uncultured Myxococcales bacterium | reverse complement strand
AAGCGAGCTCGACGGGGGAAGCTCTTGGGCCTGAACCGGGAACGGGGGGCGCCGAGCTGCGTTGAGCCGCTTGCTGGATACCTCTCGAGCGCGACCTGCTTTGCTCCTCGGCGGGCGCTGTCGACGCAAGTCGCCCGGCTGAACGCTGATGGCCGAGAGCTGAAGCCCGGGTGTGAGGTCCGGGTAGTCAGGCGCGACGTGCGATTGGCACCCGAGAGGCCCGCGGGGCGCGCCGCAGAGGCGTCAGGGGAACGATCTGTCACCGAACGGGCGGGGTCCTGGGGCGTCGTGGAGGCCCACGGGGGCCTTATACGATCGGCTCCATGGACTCGAGGGTCGGCGCGCGCGGTCCGTCGATCATCCCCGTTGCCCGGGTCCTCTCGTTGGTGCTTCACTCCGCGGGTCCACGCAGCGCGCTGACCAGGCCGGTCGTGGAGGCATCAATCCTCTCGAGAGGCGGGACGAGTCGATGGGGGAGCACGCTTGCGGAGAGTGATGTTGACCTTGGTCTTGGCGTTGGCGGGCTGTGACGACGGGGGCGGCGCGTCGACCGAGACGGAGGCGCTCGCCGACGTCGGTGCGTCAGACGGCGCGGCGCAGGCCCCTGATGCGAGGCAGCAGGATGAGCGCTCCCCGGACGAGGGATCCCCGGACGCGGCCCCCGCGGACGCAGGCGTGGTCCCCGCCTGCGCGGTGTCGTTCGTCTGGGATCCGCGCACGGCGACAGCGCTCGAGACGTTTCCCGACGACTACTACACCCGTGAGGATCCGAGCACCGCGACGGGGCTGCGCCCCTATCTCGGTCCGGATCTGGCCCCGTGGCTCGAGTCCATCCCCGGCAACTACGACGAGACCTACCGGCAGGTCGAGACGCTGGACGGATGGGGTACCACGGCGGGCGTGATTCTCCGCTTCTCCGGCCCCGTGGCCATGCCTCCCGAAGGCGCGATTCGTTTCGTCGGCGAAGGCACGGGCTCACCCTCCGAGGTTCCGTTCGAGATCCAGTCGATCGACGACGGCGCGACGCTGATTCTTTGGCCGATGGTGCCCCTCCGGCCGGCCGCACGTCACGCGGTGGTGGTGTCGCGCGCCCTCACCGCGGCCGATGGGGGGTGCGTCGCCCCGAGCACAGGACTGGTGGACGCGCTGGCCGGCGTGGCGCCCCTCGATCGCATCGGCGCGCGCTTGAACGAAGCGTTGGAGTGGACCGGCGACGCGGCTGACGGGGTGGTCGCCGCCGCCGCCTTCACCACGCAGACCATCGTAGACGAGTCGGTCGCCATCGCTGGTGACATCGCGGGGCGCCCGTACACGTGGTCCGTGCCCCCCACCTGCGTCGATGCCGCGGACTACCGCGTCTGCGACGGCGCATTCGTCGCCCAGGACTATCGCAGCGCGAACGGCGTGATCGCAGGGTCGACGCCCGTCGTCGAGTACGAGCTGCAGGTCCGCGCGTGGGTCCCCCATGGGCCGCCGTCTCCCCGCCCGGTGGTCGTCTTCGGGCACGGGCTCGGCGTCGATCGCGATCAGGCCGAACTCATCGCCGGCTGGGTGACGCCCTTGAACCTCATCACGGTCGCCATCGACGCCCCCGTCCACGGGCGCCATCCGACGGCCACGCCGGGGAGCGCCGAGATCACCCAGGTCTCCGACTTCTTCGGCATCGACATCGTGGAGCGGAGGCTCGACGCGCTGGTCCTGCGCGACCACTTTCGAGAAGCCACGTACGACAAGCTGCAGCTCATCCGCCTGCTCGTCGACGCGCCGGATCTGGACGGTGACGGCGCCGCCGACGTGGATCCGGAGCGCCTGGCCTACTTCGGCGCGAGTCTGGGTGGCATCATGGGCGCCGAGCTGCTCGCGCTCTCGCCCGACGTGTCCGCGAGTCTCCTGACCGTGCCCGGCGCCCGCGTCGCCTCGATCATCTCGGATGGACCCATCTTCAGCGTCATCGTCCGTGCGATGACACCTCCGGGCACGCCCCCCAGCGAGATCGCGCGCATCTTTCCGATGGTCCAGACCCTCATCGAGCGGGGTGATGCCGCGAACTACGGCCCTCATGTGTTGCGCGACCGCCTGCCGGGGGCCGGCGCGGCCGCGCCACAGCTGCTCGTCAACATGGCCATCGACGACAGCATCGTCCCGAACGTCTCCACCCGGGCCTTGGCTCGGGCGTTGGGCGTCCCGCACGTCCCGCCCGTGCTCCAGCCGGTCGGCATCGTGCCGCTCGCCTCCGAAGCGCCCATCTCGGGCAACTTGGACGACGGCCGCACCACCGCCGGTCTGTTTCAGTACGACCGTGGGATGCGCGAACCCGGCGGTCCCGTGGAGCGCGCCGACCATGACCTGGCGGTCACCACCGAAGGCGTCCTGCAGACCACCCACTTCCTCGAGTCGTGGGCCACGACGGGCCTCGCCGAGATCATCAACCCCTACGACGTGTTGGGTACGCCGGCCGCGTCGACGCCCTGAGCGGAGGCTCCGGTCGACCCGGCTGTTCACCGGGGGTCAGCTCACGAGCCACTGGTGCTTCGCTTCCGCGTGACCCCGAGTGGCCGCCACGGTGCGTTGCCGCCGAGTTGACGACCACTGGGCCTCGTCGTGTCAGCTCAGCCCGGGGGTCACGCCCGCCGAGGGACGGTTGGATGCGCCCACCAACCGTAGGTGAGCGCAGGCACCACCATGCCCCGGTTGACCGACCTCGTGCGCGTCGATACGCTCGGCGTCGGAGGTGCGCACCTTGCAATTTTCCGTTCACGCTGTCGCGATCCGGCGTTTGATCGCCGTCGCGCTGTCAGGGACGCTCTCTGCCGGGCTGGTGGGTTGTGAAGAGGACGTCGCGGGCGGCGCGCCCTCGGCGCAGCCCGGCGCCGGCTTCCCGACCCCACCGGTGGTCGACGTCGGACCCGGACCCGGCGCGCAGACCGGACGGAACCCCTCGCCGCCTCTGGACGCCGCGACGCCCGAACCGATCGAGCCCGCCGACGCGCCCGAGTCGGATCCTGCCGGCCCTTCCGGGCTCCCCTGCGCCGTCAGCACCGTGCTGGCGGCGCGCTGCACCGGGTGCCACGCGGAGTCGCCGCGGTTCGGCGCGCCGATGCCGTTGTTGACCCTGGCCGATCTGCGGGCGCCATCCCTCTCCGATCCCTCGCGCCCCGTCCACGACCTGGTCGTCGAGCGGATGCTCAACGAGCGACGCCCGATGCCGCCGCCCCCGCAGCCGCCGGCGGACGAGGCGGAGATCGCGGTGATTCGTGACTGGGTCGACGCCGGCGCCCCGGCCGGTGGCGCGTGCCTGGGTGAAGACGTGCCGCCCCCGCCTCCGGATGTCGGGCTCGACATCGACGCGCCGCTCCCCCCGCCGCACGAGGACTGCGACTACGTCTTCGAGCTGCGCGCCCACGGCGTCGGCGTGGCGAACGACGAGACGCCCTACTCGGTGCCACCGCTGACCGACTTGTACGTCAACTTCACCTTCAACGTGCCGTGGACCGGCTCGGTCCATGGCCTGTCCTTCCATCCCATCGTCGACGACGAGCGCGTCCTGCATCACATGTTGCTGTACTCCCACCCGATCGGCGGCAACCTGCTCAATGGCACGGTCGTCCCCGGCATCGGGGCCCACCCGGGCGAGTCGCTGGTCGCGGGCTGGGCGCCCGGCGGCATTCCCTCGGTCATGCCCGACGGCGTCGGCATGGAGCTGCCGCCCGGCCCCACGGGGCGCTTCATCCTCGAGGTGCACTACCACAACGAGGCCGGCTACCTCGACGCCCTCGACCGCTCCGGCTTCCGGGTCTGCGCGACCTCGAGGAAGCGCGAGCAGACCGCGGCGGTGCATCTCCTCGGCACCGAGCTTCTGGCGATGGCCGGCCCGGGCGAGTTCCGGTTCACCGGCCTGTGCCATCCCTGGCTCAACCTCTCGGGCATCTTCAACCGGGAGCCGGTCACCATCGTCTCGAGCTCTCCGCATCTGCATCAGCGCGGCCGGCACCTGACGACGAAGATCCACCGCCAGGATGGCAGCACCGACATTCTGATCGATGTCCCGTTCGACTGGGACAACCAGCTCATCCACCCGACCCCCGCGACGATATACCCGGGGGACTGGCTCGAGACGACCTGCACCTACGAGAACGAAGGAGGCATCGCCGTCTTCGGCATCCGGACGGAGGACGAGATGTGTCAGAACTACATCCTCGCCTACCCGGTGGGTGCACTCGACACCGGCGGCAGCCTGATCCTGGAGGCACACGCGTGCATGCTCTGACGTGCTCGACCGCCGCCGGCGGGCAGAACCGTCCCCTGGGTGCGTTCACGCGGCGCGCGGTGGAAGGACACCGCCGTTGAGCGCGTCCCCGCCACGACTCCGCCGGCTGCACCTCGCGGCGACGCTGAGCGGCCTCCTGCTCGGGTGCGCGGACCTCGAAGTCGAGAATGTCGCGGTCGATCCAGAGCTGCCGAGCCGCAGCGATGCGGGAGGCTTCGTGCACTGGGGGCCCGACGCCAAGGCGCCACCGCGTCGGCGCGGCAGGTCGGACCCGAGCGACGATCTCGGCGTCGACAGCCTCGGCGTCGACAGCGGCGCGGACGACGAACCCGGTGCACTCGCCCTGGACGCCTCGGTGAACGCTGAACCCGACGAGCCCGAGCAGCAGCGCTTCGACATGGGGCCCGATCGGGAGCCACCGCCCCCGCGAGGGCCCGACAATCCACCTCCGGAGGGCATCCCCCCACCCCCCGTCATCTGCAATCCCATCAACGGCGGCCTGTCCTCGGTCATCGTGGACGGAACGCATCGCCTGTTCTCGGTGCAGATGCCCGCCGACACGTCGCACATGGCGATTCTCTTCCTGTGGCACGGCTTCCTCGAGTTGCCGGACATCTTCAGGAACGAGGTCGTCTACGACGTCCCAGCCCGACGGTGGGTCGCCTTCGATCCCAACGCCTTCCCGATGCCGCTGATGATCGTGACGCCCTGGGACACGAAGCTCATTCCGCCTTGGGGCCTCGACTGGGACATCGTCGGCGGCGGGGTCGACGTCGGGTTCTTCGACGCCATGCTCCAGTGCCTCCGGGAGCAGTACGCCATCGACGACTCCAGGATCTACTCCTTCGGCTTCTCGGCCGGGGCCGTCTTCAGCAACCTGCTCGCCGCGGTGCACCCGAACCTGTTCGCAGCCACCATCAGCGAGTCGGGCGCATGGTTCAACGACCCCGCGCAGTGGGCAGACGTGCTCGTCCCCATCATTCAATGGCAGTGGCCGGCCCTGGACCCGGCCCATCGAGGGAGCGTTCTGCTGACGCACGGCGGCCCCAATGACTTCGCGACGGTGATCAGCTTGGAGAGCGCCAACCAGAAGGCCCTGCCATTCCTCTACGATCGCGGGCGGACGGTCACGGAGTGTGCCCATACCTTTGGTCACACCCGCGCCCCCGACCTCACCCAGCGCATGTATTACGACTACATGTGGGCCCATCGGCGCGGCGGGCCACCGATCGGGAGCCTCCCGCCCGGGTTTCCAACGCTCGACCGTCCGGTCGGCAGCACCCGCTGCGTCCTACACCCCCCCCGCTGATGCCCACGTGAGGCACGGCTGACTCGATGCCGTGACCTGAAGGTCTCACACCGCCCGCCTCACCGCGTGCTGCCAAGGGGGCCCGCGTCTGGCCCTGTTCTTGCTTAGGTGTCGGTTGCGCCGCGCAAGGGGACACCATGAGGACGCTCGTCATTACATCGCTGATTCTCTGTGGATGTGGAGCGGAGGAGGCCGCCTCCAGCGGGGACGCCGGCGGAGCGAACGCCGCCCCGCTGCCCTCGGTCTTCGACAGCGGCCCGTCCTTCGGATCGCCTGCCGACCAGGATGACGACCCCGGCCCCGGCCTCGACGAGGCCCCCGGTGGGCCCGCCGAGGGCGGCGCCGCGCCGCCCGAGGATCTCGACCCCGACAACCCGTCCGGGCTCCCCTGCGCCATGAGCACCGTGCTGGCGGCGCGCTGCACCGGGTGCCACGCGGAGTCGCCGCGGTTCGGCGCGCCGATGCCGTTGTTGACCCTGGCCGATCTGCGGGCGCCATCCCTCTCCGATCCCTCGCGCCCCGTCCACGACCTGGTCGTCGAGCGGATGCTCAACGAGCGACGCCCGATGCCGCCGCCCCCGCAGCCGCCGGCGGACGAGGCGGAGATCGCGGTGATTCGTGACTGGGTCGACGCCGGCGCCCCGGCCGGTGGCGCGTGCCTGGGTGAAGACGTGCCGCCCCCGCCTCCGGATGTCGGGCTCGACATCGACGCGCCGCTCCCCCCGCCGCACGAGGACTGCGACTACGTCTTCGAGCTGCGCGCCCACGGCGTCGGCGTGGCGAACGACGAGACGCCCTACTCGGTGCCACCGCTGACCGACTTGTACGTCAACTTCACCTTCAACGTGCCGTGGACCGGCTCGGTCCATGGCCTGTCCTTCCATCCCATCGTCGACGACGAGCGCGTCCTGCATCACATGTTGCTGTACTCCCACCCGATCGGCGGCAACCTGCTCAATGGCACGGTCGTCCCCGGCATCGGGGCCCACCCGGGCGAGTCGCTGGTCGCGGGCTGGGCGCCCGGCGGCATTCCCTCGGTCATGCCCGACGGCGTCGGCATGGAGCTGCCGCCCGGCCCCACGGGGCGCTTCATCCTCGAGGTGCACTACCACAACGAGGCCGGCTACCTCGACGCCCTCGACCGCTCCGGCTTCCGGGTCTGCGCGACCTCGAGGAAGCGCGAGCAGACCGCGGCGGTGCATCTCCTCGGCACCGAGCTTCTGGCGATGGCCGGCCCGGGCGAGTTCCGGTTCACCGGCCTGTGCCATCCCTGGCTCAACCTCTCGGGCATCTTCAACCGGGAGCCGGTCACCATCGTCTCGAGCTCTCCGCATCTGCATCAGCGCGGCCGGCACCTGACGACGAAGATCCACCGCCAGGATGGCAGCACCGACATTCTGATCGATGTCCCGTTCGACTGGGACAACCAGCTCATCCACCCGACCCCCGCGACGATATACCCGGGGGACTGGCTCGAGACGACCTGCACCTACGAGAACGAAGGAGGCATCGCCGTCTTCGGCATCCGGACGGAGGACGAGATGTGTCAGAACTACATCCTCGCCTACCCGGTGGGTGCACTCGACACCGGCGGCAGCCTGATCCTGGAGGCACACGCGTGCATGCTCTGAAGCCATCCATTCTCGATCGTCCGCTCACGACCGAGGGTCCCGGACGTTCATCGCTCTTGCTCCGCCGACGCCTGGGGATCCGCCTCCTGTGGCTGGCGGCCACCGCGGTGGTGCTCGGCGCCGGCGGCTGTGCCACGGGCGAGGAGGAGATCGAGACCATCGAGACCCCCCATCCCTTCCACCCCTTCGACGACGACGCGATCGTTGTCAAGTCGTCGCTCGACCGCGCGCAACGAGTCGGTCGCTTCTCGGTGATCCGGGCCGCCGCCACTGCACGGGGCATGACCAACGCCTACCTCCTCGCGGGGATCGCCATCACCGAGACCGGCCTGGCCCATTGCTGGTCGGAGGCGCAGTGGGCGTGTCAGGGTCCCAACTCGCCCGACTGCGGGGGCGGTCCGGTGATCGCGGGCGCGGCGGACGGTCCGTGCTACCTCCGAGAGGGCGGGCTGGGCATGTTCCAGTTCGACGCCGGGACGCACGCGCAGACGCTGAATCGCTACGGCAACGACGTCTTGACCATGGACGGGCAGACCGGCGCCGCGATCGACTACGTCATGAACATGGTCAAGGTCTCGGCGTACACCACCAACGCCGAGACCGACGCCAAGGCGCGCGCCTGGATCAACACATTCGACGTGAACAACCCCGTCCTGCGCGACCAATGGATCAAGACTGTCCTGCGCTACTACAACGGTTGCCAGCCTGGGTGGA
>CALBMW010000478.1 GCA_937896275.1 uncultured Myxococcales bacterium | reverse complement strand
CGGCGTGCCCGACGCGGGCGCCGACGCGGGCCCCGATGCCACCCCCGACGCCGCCGACGCCGACGCGGCGCTGCCCGCCGACATGGGGCCCGCCGACGAGCTGCCCGCCGACGAACTGCTCTGGTTCTTCGACCGCGACAACCTGGGCCGCAGCCCCGCCCCCTGCGTACCGGTGGCGCTGCACGTGCTCGACACCGACGGCACGGCGCGCGTGCTGTGCGCCGACCGCGCGGTCGACGTGGCGCCCTTCGGCGCGAGCGAGGTCCCGCGCCCCTACCCGGTCGCCGACGTGCGCTGGATCGCCACCGCCGCGCGCGGCCAGGACGACCGCCTGCTGGTCGCCACCGGCGACGCCTACACGCTGGCCCAATGGCGCATGAACAGCGACGGCTTCGCAGTCATCGACGAGCCCCTGCCCGCGGACGTCGAGGCCATGACCCCCGCCGATCGCGCGCGCCCCTTCCGGCTGCCGCTCAGCGAGGGCGATCCGGCGGCGCGGGTGCGCGACGAGCGCTTCGTCGAGGTGTTTGTCCCTCGCCTGGGCTGGCGCCCCAGCCCGTCGACGCGGTGGCCGCGCGAGGCCCGCCTGCTTCGCCACCGCGCGCTGGCCGTGTCGGCCGCGGACACGCTGTCGCCCGATCAGGCCGATGGCCGCATCGCGTTCTACGTGCACGATCTGTCGGCGCGCGGATCGATCTGGGGCCGGCGCTTCGTCACGCGCGGCACCGAGACGACCCCGTCCTTCGTCTACTGGGGGATGGCCGCCCCGGACCACGATCCCGGCCTGGGCGACCGCAGCGAGCCCTTGGTGTGGCGAGGCCTGGGCACCAACCCGGTCGACCTCGAGGGCTTCAGGTCATCATGCCTGACGAGTCCTCCGGCGCCGTGAACAGGCGCATCAGCTCGTCGTAGTGGCGGCGGGCGTCCTCGATCCCCAGGTTGATCAGCTTGTCGCAGAAGCTGCCGTCGAAGAGCAGGTAGCTGGTCAGATCCGCCTCGTCGCGGCTCTCCATGCGGGCCAGCGTGCGAATGATGCGGCTGGTGACGCCGCGCTTGTCGCGCATGTCGCCGCTGCGCACGTGATCGGCGGCCATCTTGCCCAGATCCTGGCTGGGGCGCAGCACCACCGTCGGGACGTAGCGGTAGCGGGCCCCGCGGATCGGTTGGACCATGTGGTTGAGGCGGGTGACGAACTCGTGGCCGAAGACCATCTCGCCGTCCTCGAGCAGCCGGTTCACGTGGCCCAGGCGGATCAGGTCGTAGTCGACGTGGTCGAGCATCAGCGCGTTGAGCACCTTGGCCAGCAAGAACACCGGGCTGCTCAGGCGCGGCGCCTCGGGGAGCGGGTCGTCCATGTCCAGCGGCTTCTCGTGCCCCAGGCCCACCACGAGCAGGCGGTTGCTGCCCAGGCGAAGGGCCGGCGACAGCGGCGTGTTCTGGCGCAGGCCGCCGTCCGCATAGGGGATGCCGTCGATCGGAACCGCTGGAAACACAAAGGGAATCGCCGCTGACGCGAGGGCGTGCTGCGGTCCCAGGCGCGCATAGACGGGGCGCACGTGGGGGTCGCGCGAGAACTTGCGGGGGCGCCCGTCGCGGGTCTCGTAGAAGACGACGGTCTTGCCGGTGGGCACCTGGGTGCACGAGATCGAGACCGCGCTCAGCCGCCCCTCGGCCAGGTTGACGTGGATGCGATCCCAGTCGATGGCGTCGTTGAGCAGCTTCGCGACCGGCCCGCCCGGGAACACCGAGTCGCGGCGCGTGCGCCCCAGGATCCAGCCGGGCAGCGACATCATGTCGGACACGCCCAGCTGCAGCACCTGCTCCAGCTTGATCGAACGCCACAGCTCGGCCAGGCGGTTGATGCCCACGGTGGGCTGGTGAACGCTCGCCGCGGCGGCCGATACGTTGAGGGCTCCGATCGAGGTGCCGCACAGCACGTTGAAGCGCGCCGCCTCGCGAAGCTCGGTCGGCCCATCGACGAAGAGGTAGTAGAGGACGCCCGCCTCGTAGGCGCCGCGCGCCCCGCCCCCGGCCAGCACGAGTCCACAGTTGGGCATCAGTCCTCCCGCCGTCGCGCGGCGATGATGGCCGCGCCGGCGCGCCGAGAGCAAGAACGCGACGGTACTGGTTTCAAAACAGCGTTCGGCGGCATCATGGCGACCATGCTCGCGCTGCTGCTGACCGTGCTGCTCGCCGCTCCCCCCGCCGACGCCGCCGCCGCGATCATCCCGCCCCCAGGCCCGCCCGCGCTGGCGCTCGTCGACGCCGAGAGCCACGACGTCCCCTGGCGCAGGCGCCCCGACCAGGCGGTCTTCGTGAACATCTGGGCGACGTGGTGCGCGGCGTGCCGCGACGAGATGCCGCTGCTCGCCGGCCTGACCCGCCGTTACGCGGCCCTCGGGCTGCACGTGGTCGCGGTGAGCGTAGACGCCGATTGGACCGCCTTCGCCACCTTCGCCAGCGCCAACAGCCAGCCCTTCAGCTGGGCCTGGGATCGAGAGAAGGGGGCGGGCGCGGCCTTCAAGGCCAACGGCCTGCTGCCGCAGAGCTACCTCTACGACGCCAAGGGCGAGCGGCTGTGGGCGAGCGAGGGGGTGTTCAATCCCGAGGATCCGGCGCTGAAGGCGGCGCTGGACAAGGCTCTCAAGGGAGCAGGTCGCTGATCAGCCAGGGTGTGTCGAGGCTGGGCGCGGTGATCGACTGGGTCTCGGCCAAGATGGTCACGACCTCGTAGATGCCACCCGCGGTCGGCTGACGTTGAACCTCGAGCCGCCGCGCGGCGATGTCGAGGATCCAGTACTCGGGGACGCCGGCGCGGGCGTAGATCGCAGCCTTTGCGTGGTCGAGGGCCTGGGACGTGTGGGCGACCTCGATCGCGAGGACGAGCTCGTCGCCGCGCACCAGACGGTCCCCCGGCCGCCCCGGATCGGGCGCAGCGACGGCGACGTCTGGCTCGGGGCGGCTGTCCGCGCCGCAGTCAATAGGCCCCTGAGGCTGCACCTCGTAGGCGGCTCCATAGGCGCGCGCGAGGCGACCGACCAGACGGCTCAGGGGTCGGATGTGGTTCGGTCCTTGGGGCCTCACCGCGACCAACTCCCCATTCAGCAGCTCGAGCGGCTCGTCCTCCCCAACCACGCCGGCCGCCACCATGCGGTCCAGCTCATCCGCAGTGAAGCGACGGTGAGAGAACGACAGTTCCTCGGTAGCGTTCACGGCGCGACCTCCATGCGGGCCAAGGTAGCGCGCCCCGGGCAGCCGGTCCACGGCACGGCACCTTGCCCCGACCCCCCCGATGCGCCAACCTCAGCCCGACGCGACCCCCTGATGGAGGCATGGATGACCCGCATCCTGGTCATCGACGACAACGAGACCATGCGCGAGGGCATCGCGCACACCGTGCGCCGCATGGGCCACGACGTGGACACCGCCAAGAGCGGCGCCGAGGGCCTCGAGCGCTTCAAGGCCAGGCCGGCCGACTTCGTCATCAGCGACCTCAAGATGGAGGGCATGGACGGCATCGAGGTGCTCGGGGCCATCCGAATGCTCGACCCCAGCGCGCTGCTGATGATCATCACGGGCTTCGGCACCATCGACACGGCGGTCAAGGCGATGAAGCTCGGTGCCTTCGACTTCATCACCAAGCCCTTCCCGCCCGAGGTGCTGCGCCTGAAGGTCCAGAGCGCCCTCGACGCGCTCGCCCAGCGCAACAAGTGCGAGAAGCTCGAGCGGCACAACGAGATCCTGCAGGCCGAGCTCGACGACCGCTACCGAGCCGTCGACCGCACCGACCTCGTCGGCAGCAGCGCGGCGATGCTCAGGGTGCTCGAGACGGTCCGCAAGGTCGCCGCGGCCGACAGCACCGTCTACATCTACGGCGAGAGCGGCACCGGCAAGGAGTTGGTCGCGCGCGCCCTGCACCGAAGCAGCCGAAGGGCCGGGGGCCCTTTCATCAAGGTCAGCTGCGGCGCCCTCGCCGAGACCTTGCTCGAGAGCGAGCTCTTCGGCCACGAGAAGGGCAGCTTCACCAGCGCCATCAAGCGAAAGCTCGGCCGCTTCGAGCTGGCCGACGGAGGCACACTCTTCCTCGACGAGATCGGCGACGTCAGCCCGGCCATCCAGCTGAAGCTGCTGAGGGTCCTGCAGGAGCGGGAGTTCGAGCGCGTGGGCGGCGAAGACACGGTCAGCGTCGACGTGCGCGTGATCAGCGCAACCAACAAGGACCTGCGCGCCGAGGTCGACGCCGGCCGGTTCCGCGAGGACCTCTACTACCGCCTGCACATCGTGCCCATCAACCTGCCACCGCTGAGGGAGAGGGTCGAAGACATCGAGCCCCTGGCAAGGCACTTCATCGCCAAGCTCCGCGACCGAGCCGCCAGCCAGATCGACGACATCGCCCCCGAAGCCGTCCTCGCCCTGAGGCGCCACCCCTGGCCGGGCAACGTGCGCGAGTTGGAGAACGCGATCGAGCAGTCCCTTGTCTTCGCCGAGGGCGACGTGCTCGAAAAGCGCGACCTGCCCGCCCACGTGACGGGCACGGGGAGCGTGACGCTGCCCTTGCTGCCGGACGACGACATGCCTTTGACCGAGAGGCTGGAGACGCTGGAGAAGGCGCTGATCGAGCGGGCGTACGAGCAGGCGGACGGCGTGAAGACGGAGTGCGCGCGGCTCCTGGGGATCAAGACTTCGGCGCTGTATTACAAGTTGGAGAAGTATGGCGTTGGGCCGTAAGCGACTGATTTCATTGCACTTTTCTACAACGAAATCGCTCGCCCCCACCCTGGCCCCCACCGTTACTCGTCCCCGATCTTGGGGATGACGCCCCCCAGGCGCAGCAAGACCTCACGACGGGCTTCCTCGGGCATCCGGGAGTAGATGTCCGTGGTCTGGCTGGACTGGTGGCCCAACTGGGCCTGGATCGCCACGTCCGGGATGCCCTGGATACGGGAGATGGTTGTGTGGGTCTGGCGGAACACCTTCCCCGATAGCCTGGCCGCGATGCCGACGCGATTGGCGACACGTCGAACCATGTCGTCCATCGCCGACTTGTCGTAGCGTAACCGTTCACCGTGGGATCAGGCCGCCGTGAGGCGTGTCGCTCAGGCTGGGTCGACGAGGGATGGCGCGGGCAGGTCGTGGCGTGCGGCGTCGCAGGCGGCGGTCACGTAGTCGAGAACGTGCCGGCGCTGGAGGCGAAGGGTTGCGACGGTGGTGAGCATCCGCTCGACGAAGACGCTGCCAGCGTCGCTCTGGGTGCCGAAGCTCGTGCGTCGCCAGATGACACCATGGCGGACACTGCGCTCAGCACTGTTGTTGGTGGGCTCGACGCCCTCGACGTGCGCGAAGGTCCACATCGCGGGCTCGAGGTCCAGGAGCGCCGCGCACATGCCCTTGCGCTCGCTGCCCGCGGGCAGCGCGGCACCCTCGGCGAGGAGCCGCTGCACCTCGGGCCGGATCTTCTCATCGACCTGGGCCTGGAATTGCGCCCGGGTCAGGTGCTC
>CALBMW010000477.1 GCA_937896275.1 uncultured Myxococcales bacterium | reverse complement strand
TAGAAGGACGGCGGCTTCCGCGAGACCATGTGGTTCATGGACGCGCTCGACCCGGAGAAGCTGAGCACGGTCGAGACCGACGACATCCGCGACCGCACCGAGAAGTTTCAGGGTGATGGCAAGCCGGTCGACACCGAGGTGCGCAAGCAGTTCTCGCTCAACGTCCAGGACGAGCCGGCGCCCCGCGCTACACAGATGCGCGAGGCCCGCAGCGCGCTCGCCGCGGCGGACGAGGACGCACCGGGCGGCAGCAAGGCGCTGGTGGTCTTCTTGGTGTTCGTGATCCTGGGCGGCCTGGGCGCGGCGGCGTGGTTCCTCTTCCTCAACAAGAGCTGACGGTGCGCGCGGTCACGCTCTGCCTGCTGGGTGTGCTGGCGGCCGGCTGCCGCGACAGCCCCATGGAGGTCGTCCTTTCGGCCAGCGCCGCCGCCGCGCAAGGCGATCTGGTCGCGGTGCAGGAGCGCTTCTCGGTCTTCACGGTTCAGCGGCTCGAGCGTCATTGGCGCCAGACCAACGTGCAAGCCGCGCAGGGCTGGACGACGTTGGCCAGCCGCCTGACCTTGGACGGCGCCGCGGTCGAACCACAGCAGGAGGAGATCCGCGGGGACTACGCGCGGGTCGAGGCCAAGGCCGGTACGGCGCGCCGCGACTACTTCCTGCGCAAGGTCGACGGGGTGTGGCGCATCGAGCTGGGCGCCGGGCCCCGCTTCCGGCGCCTCGCACAGGCCGCCGACGAGAGCGCGGCCGGCGCGGGCGAGAAGCCGGACGGATAATCGACAGGCGGGCTGCGACTTGCGGACGCCGAACGGCCTCGATCATGATCGAGCCCATCGAAAGCTCGGAGAGCCTAAATGACCGTCATCATCGCGCTCGCGGTCGCGGTCGCGAGCGCCGCCGCCATCGCGGGCTTCGCGATCGTCAGTGAGAAGCGACGCCGGGCGCGCCGCCTCGAGGCCGAGCGGGCGGCGGGCGAGCGTCGCGCGAGCGCCACGCGCGTCGAGTCGACCCGCCTCGTCGACGAGGTGGGTCAGCTGGCCCGGACCCACGTGGCCCGCCTCGGCGCCGCATGGGAGGCCGACGTGGCCGCTCTCGACGCCGATGAGGAGCGACTGGGGCGCCTCGAGGGCACCTTCGGACGCCGGGCGGAGGCCATCGAAGATCGCGCGTCCGCCATCGACGAGCGCTTTGGCGAGCTCGACGCGCGGGTCGCCTCGGTCACCGCCGCCCAGGCTGATCTGGACGGCGCGGACGAGACCTTCGA
This sequence comes from uncultured Myxococcales bacterium, assembly GCA_937896275.1. Lineage (GTDB taxonomy): Bacteria > Myxococcota_A > Bradymonadia > UBA7976 > UBA1532 > JACKDN01. Next base: position 1,638 of record CALBMW010000477.1, on the reverse strand, counting down.
GGAGATGGTCGAGCGCCTGGCGGGCGTGCGCCGCGAGACGATCGCCGATCAGCTGGCCGAAGACCTCACCGAGGCCGCACGCTTCGCCGCGCGGCGCGCCGCGCGCGCCCTCGAGGAGGGCGCCGCCGCGCACGCCGAGCTCGAAGCCAAGCGACTGATCGACGTGGCCTGCCAGCGCTACGGCGACGCGCTGCCCGCCAATCGCCTGCAGCCCAGCGTCACGCTGCCCAAGAAGGGGGCCGCCCGCGACGCCCTGCTGGCCGATGGTGGGGCGATGATGCTGGCGCTGGGAGCCGAGCTCGAGGTCACCTTCCAGCAACAGGATGACGACGTCGTCTATCTGCAGGCGCCCGATCCCTTCACGCGCGAGATCGCGCGGCTGGCCTACGAGCGCACCGTGCGGGCGGGCAAGCCGACGCCGCAGATGGCGCAGGCGATGGTGGCCAAGGCGCGGCAGGATCTGGACAAGATCGCGAACGACGCGGGTCGGCGCGCCGCGCGCATCCTGAAGCTGAAGGGGATGCACCCCGAGATCCTGTACCTCGTGGGCAAGCTGCTCTACCGGACCAGCTACACGCAGAACCAGTGGCAACACGCGATCGAGACGGCGCACCTGTGCGGGATGATGGCCCAGGACCTGGGGATGGACGTCCAGGTGGCGCACCGATCGGCGCTGATTCACGACATCGGCAAGGTGCTGTGGGCCGAGACCGAGGCCGTGGGCAGCCACGCGGTGAGCGGCGCGGCCTTCGCGCGGGATCGCGGCGAGACGGCCGAGATCGTCCACCCCATCGCGGCGCACCACGGGGACGAGAAGCCCTCCACCCCGCTGGCGCACCTGGTCGCGGCAGCCGACGCGCTGTCGGGGGCCCGGCCCGGAGCGCGGCGCGAGACCATCGAGTCCTACAGCGGGCGCGTCGAGCAGGTCGAGGCTATCTGTGCTGATTTCCGTGGAATTCGGCAGAGTTACGTCATCCAGGGTGGACGCGAGGTGCGCATCCTGGTGGATCCGCGGCAGATCGACGACCGGGCCGCGGCGCGCATGTCGGAGGACGTGGCGCACCGCATCGAGGACGAGTGCATCTATCCCGGCCAAATCAAGGTGACGGTCATCCGCGAGATTCGCTCGCAGGCCGTGGCGCGCTGACGAGGCGTGGCCCGCGGTGGCGTGGCCTGCTGCTCGCCGCGGTGCTCCTCGCCGCGCTGCCGGGCGTCGCGGCCGAGCGCCTCGCGGTCCTCGAGTTGGCCGATGACGCCGGGCTGGGAGACGCGGCGGCGTCCCTGGTGACCGACGCGGTGCGTGGCGCCGCAGCCGGCCTGGCACCGCGCATCCTGATCATGACCCGCGAGAACCTGCAGGCCCTGCTGCCGCCGGGCACGGATCTGAGCGCCTGCCTCGGCGACTGTGAGGTCGAGACCGGGCGGCGACTCGGGGCTCAGTACGTGGTGACGGGGCGCGTGGGGCGGCTCGGGGGCCAACTGATGGTCGCGCTGGAGTTGTTTCGAACCGGTGACGGCGCGCTGCTGTCGGCGGAGCGCGCCACCGCCGCCAACGCCGCGGGCCTGCCGGCGGCGGCGTCGAAGGCGGCGGCCCGGCTGCTGGCGAGGGTGCCGACGACCCTGGCGCCCACCGAGCCC
>CALBMW010000476.1 GCA_937896275.1 uncultured Myxococcales bacterium | reverse complement strand
AGCAGCCGCTGGGCGGCAAGGCGCAGTTCGGCGGTCAGCGCCTGGGCGAGATGGAGGTGTGGGCAATGGAGGCGTACGGCGCTGCCTACGCTCTCCAGGAGTTCCTGACGGTGAAGTCCGATGACGTGCTGGGCCGCACCCGCATGTACGAGGCCATCGTGAAGGGTGAGAACGTGCTCGAGAGCGGTCTGCCCGAGTCGTTCAACGTGCTCATCAAGGAGCTCCAGAGCTTGGCGCTCGACGTCGAACTCATCGAGACCGAGCAGATCTGAGCAGTTGGCTTTGAGAAACTGGACGCGCAGGGGACATCCATGAAGGACATCTTCAACTTCTTCGAGAAGCCCAAGGACCCGCTCAGCTTTAGCGCGATCCGGATCTCGCTGGCCAGCCCGGAGAAGATCCGCAGTTGGTCGTTCGGCGAGGTCAAGAAGCCGGAGACGATCAACTACCGGACCTTCAAGCCGGAGCGGGACGGACTCTTCTGCGCGAAGATCTTCGGGCCCGTGAAGGACTACGAGTGCTTGTGCGGCAAGTACAAGCGCATGAAGCACCGAGGCGTCGTCTGCGAGAAGTGCGGCGTCGAGGTGATCCAGTCGCGGGTCCGACGCGAGCGCCTGGGCCACATCAACCTGGCCACCGCCGTCGCCCACATCTGGTTCCTCAAGAGCCTGCCGAGTCGCATCGGCAACCTGCTCGACGTCACCTTGAAGGACGTCGAGCGGGTGCTCTACTGCGTGGCGTACATCGTCACCGACGGGGGCACCGCCCGCAACGAGAAGGGCGACGCCGCCCTCAAGGTGGGCGACATCCTCAGCGAGGACGAGTACTACGACGCCCTCGACAAGCACGGTGAGGACGCGTTCGACGCCGGGATGGGCGCAGAGGCGATCAAGAAGCTGCTCGAGACGCTCGACATCCCGGGGTTGTCGACCGATCTGCGCGAGCAGATGCGGCAGGCCACCAGCGAGGCCAAGCGCAAGAAGATCGCCAAGCGCTTGAAGGTGGTCGACGCGCTGCGTGACTCGGGCAACCGACCGGAGTGGATGATCCTGGATGTCATCCCGGTGATCCCGCCCGACCTGCGTCCCTTGGTGCCGCTCGACGGCGGGCGCTTCGCGACCAGCGATCTCAATGACCTCTACCGGCGCGTGATCAACCGCAACAACCGTCTCAAGCGCCTGCAGGAGCTGAACGCTCCCGAGATCATCATCCGCAACGAGAAGCGGATGCTCCAGGAGGCGGTCGACGCGCTGTTCGACAACGGACGCCGCGGCAAGGCGATCACAGGCCCGAACAAGCGCCCGCTCAAGTCGCTGAGCGACATGATCAAGGGCAAGCAGGGCCGGTTCCGCCAGAACCTGCTCGGCAAGCGCGTGGATTACTCGGGACGCTCGGTGATCGTCGTGGGGCCGGAGCTGCGGCTGCACCAGTGCGGGCTGCCCAAGAAGATGGCCCTCGAGCTGTTCAAGCCCTTCATCTACAGCAAGCTCGAGGAGCGCGGCCACGTCACCACCATCAAGACCGCGAAGCGGATGGTGGAGAAGGAAAAGTCCGAGGTCTGGGACATCCTCGACGAGGTCATCAAAGAGCACCCGATCATGTTGAACCGGGCGCCGACGCTGCACCGTCTGGGGATCCAGGCGTTCGAGCCCGTGCTCATCGAGGGCAAGGCCATCCAGCTGCACCCGCTGGTCTGCTCGGCCTTCAACGCCGACTTCGACGGCGACCAGATGGCGGTGCACGTCCCGCTGTCGGTCGAGGCCCAGATCGAAGCGCGCGTGCTGATGATGAGCACGAACAACATCCTCAGCCCGGCGAACGGCCAGCCGGTCATCGTGCCCAGCCAGGACATCGTCCTCGGCTGTTACTACATGACGCGGGAGCGCCCCTTCGCCAAGGGCGAGGGCAAGGTCTTCTCGGGCCCCGAGGAGGTCCGCATGGCCTACGACGCCACCGAGGTGGCGCTGCAGGCGAAGGTGAAGTGCCGCATCGGTGACGAGATCATCGACACCACGGTCGGGCGCGTGCTGATGTGGGAGATCATCCCCGAGGGGATGAACTTCGACGCCGTCAACCGGGTGATGGGCAAGAAGGAGCTCAAGAACCTGATCGACACAGCGTACCGCACGTGTTCCGCCAAGGCCACCGTGGTGCTGGCGGACAAGCTCAAGAACCTCGGTTACGCGCAGGCGACGCGTGCGGGCATCTCCATCGCGGTGGGCGACCTCACGGTCCCGCACATCAAGGAGAAGTTGCTCGACGAGGCTTTCGAGGCCGTGCGCGAGATCGAGCAGCAGTACTACGACGGCCTGATCACCAACGGCGAGCGCTACAACAAGGTGGTCGACCACTGGGCCGAGGCGACCGAAGAGGTCGCCAACGCCATGATGGACGCCATCGGCAAGGACCACGTCGAGGGCCCGGACGGCAAGCAGGTGGAGGTGCCGAGCTTCAACTCGGTCTTCATCATGGCCGACTCCGGCGCCCGCGGCGGTCCCGCCCAGATTCGGCAGCTGGCGGGTATGCGCGGCCTGATGGCGAAGCCTTCGGGCGAGATCATCGAGCGGCCCATCACGGCAAACTTCCGTGAGGGGCTCACCGTGCAGGAGTACTTCATCAGTACCCACGGCGCACGCAAGGGCTTGGCCGACACCGCGCTCAAGACCGCCAACTCGGGCTACCTGACCCGTCGCTTGGTCGACGTCGCCCAGGACGCCATCGTGACCGAGTACGACTGCGGCACGCTGGACGGCATGGAGGTCACCGCCCTGGTCGAGGCTGGCGAGATCATCGAGCGCCTCGGCGACCGAATCCTGGGTCGCATGGCGCTCGACGACATCTACGATCCCCACAGCGGCGAACTGCTCGTCGATGCCGGCACCGAGCTCAACGAGGGGACGGTCGATCTGATCGAGAGTTCGGGCATCAACCGCGTGATGATTCGGTCGGTCATGACCTGCCA
>CALBMW010000475.1 GCA_937896275.1 uncultured Myxococcales bacterium | reverse complement strand
CGGCCGGCAGAGCGGTGCTGCGCGACGCGGAGCGATTTTGTGGGGAGGCTCTTAGCGCCAGTCCCCCTCGTGGAGGGCCTGCTCGGTCGGGAGGAGCGCCGTCGATTGCGCGCGGCCCGCTCGGTCGGCGCCCCTCTCCCAGCGGACGTCGTCGCCGGCGAGCACGCTGAGCTTCCACGCGAAGGTCTGCCCGACCGGCAGCTCGGTCGCCCCCATCCAGGTGGGATACCGGTCCCCGTCGGTGCCGAGCGTCAGCCCAGGCCCGGCCTCGCCCCAGGCGCCGAGCGCGTCCACGTCGCCCTGGACGGCGGCCACCTGGCCCCACTCGGTGTAGGTGTCGTGCGCCACGAAGGTCACCGGCACGGTGGGCCAGCCCGCGGCGCCGAGCAGCGCGTCGCGCACCTTCTCGAAGCTCGGCTCGCCGTCCCGGGCGCTCTCGTCGGCGTAGCGCTCGAGCACGCGCAACCACTGCGCGAGGTAGCGCCGGCCGGTGGTCCCTCCGTCCAGCGCCTCGGTGTCGAGGAACAGCATGCTCTCGACGTTGTTGCCGGTCTTGCGGTCGCTGCCCAGCGCCGCGAAGGACCAGTTGGCCGCGTCGCTCACCACGCGCACCTTGGTGCGCCCCAAGATGGCCACCTTGTGGTGCATCGCGGTGAACTCGGTGCGGCGGTTGGTCGCCTCGTAGACGTGCACGCCCGCCCGCCGCAGCCGATCCTCGGTGTCGTCGTCGCGGTACAGGTGGTTGCCCGCCGCGTCGACCCCGTCGGACTGCTTGCGGTCGGTGATCAGGTAGACGGGCACCCCGGCCTTCGCCTTGTCTCCCAGGATCTGCAGCAGCGAGCGCGCCGCGCCGGGCGCCTTGATGTCGCGCAGCGAGAACACCATCAGCAGGATCTGCTCGTCCTCGTCGGCGAGCCACTCGAGCAGCTTCGTCCCCGCCCGCGGGCCGCCCCCCTCCGGCGTGAAGAGCACGTTGGCGCCGGCGCCCTCGTCCCAGGCGTTCGTGAGGCGCTCGCCGCCGCGCACGGCCTCGAACTCGGCCGCATAGCGCGCGGTCAGCCGCGGATCGTTGATGAGGTGCAGCGTCTCCTCGTTGGCCAGCGCGTTGTCGCCCGGATTCTCGCTGCCGCTGAGGACGGCGCGGTGCCGGGGCCACTCGTAGAGGCGCGTCTTGAGGTGCATCAGGCCGCGATCGTTCACGCCGATCAGATCGGTGGTCCGCCGCGCCTTGGCGTCGAGGGCGTCCCGGTCGGCGGCGAAGGTGAAGCCGCGGCCCACCAGGTACTCGTCGGTCGTGTTGTAGTCGCGCGCCGGATCCAGCTGGTCGCCGTGGATGAGGATCTGCACGTCCACGCCCTGATCGGCCGCGTCGGCGAGCCGCTCGACGATGGCGGTGTTTCGCAAGTTGTAGACCGCGTAGCGCACCGCGAAGGGGTTCTCGCCGTCCGCGTACCGATTGGCGTCGCTGGCGCGCTTGTCCACCACCCGGTCGATGAGGGCCAGCTCGAGCGCCAGGGTGGGGTCGTCGGGCGCGAAGAGGGCCGCGAAGGGCGCGTCGAGGTCGGCCCCCGCGGGCAGGGGCGCGTCGATGCTGGGCAGCGACAGGCCGTCCGCCTTGCCGTCGGCCAAGCCCGAGGGTCCGTCCTCGGGTGCGCCCGGCGCGTCGTCCCGGGCCGCGGGATCGTCGGCGCCGCAGGCGGTGAGGGCCAGACACAGCAGGCGAATCGACCAGCGCTTCATGGGTGCCTCCCCGTCGATGCGCCGCGCGTCGTGCAGGGGCCGTGCCCGCGCCCCAGGTCGCGCCGAACGTGGCCCCGCCGTGGCCGCCGGCCTGGTGGGTGGCCACTCGACTTGCCGCTCGCTGCACCGCCGCGCCGGTGGAATTTTCACGCGAATGTCGGTAGACGATCGGCCCGGGGAGCGCGCCCGCGTCTGCACCAGGCGTGCGATCGCCCCCTCATGAACGCACGCGGCTCAGGGACGTCGGCCCTCGCCGCACAGCACCAGCGAGGACGCGCGTGAAGCGACTTCTGACCGGTCTCCTGTTTGTTCTCCTGCCGCAGGTCGGCCTCGCTCGCGCCCACGGGCCGCTGACCGCGGAGCAGGCCACCGTCTTCCACGGCTCGCCCGAGGACCCGCCCCCCGAGAAGCTCGACGCCACGCGCAAGGATCTCGAGGGGCGCCACTACCTGTCGGGGGACGAGCGCCACCTCGACCTCTTCCACGACACGGTGAAGGACCTCGGCGGCGGCTACATGGGCGTCGGCAGCGATCAGGCCTACATGTTCGCCGCGTGGCAGAAGGCCGAGTTGGTGTTCCTGAGCGACTACGATCCGTGGATCAAGTGGGAGCACATGGCCCACGTCGCCTTCTTCGAGGCGGCCCCCGACATCGCGGGCTATCGCCGCCTCTGGAGCCGCAAGGGCAACAAGGAGGCGCTCGCGCTTCTCCGTGAGCGTTACAAGGACGACCCGCTCGAGCGGAAGGTGGTCTTCGTCTACGCGCGCGCCGCGCACCACGTCGCCCGCCGCCTCGGCCGCCTGCACAAGTGGGCCAAGGCGTCCGGCGTGGGCAACTTCGTCAGCGATCCCGTGCAGTACCAATACATCCGCGATCTGGTGGTCGAGGGTCGCGTGCGCCCCATGCAGTGCAACCTGCTCGACGCTCAGGGCATGAAGGGCGTGGCCGACGTGTCGCGCAAGCTCGGCGTCCCGATGCGCGTCATCTACCCGTCGAACGCCGAGCAGTACTGGCCCTTCTCGCAGCAGTACCGCGAGAACATCGCCGCGCAGTTCACCGACGAGAAGTCGGTGGTGGTGCGCACGCTCGGCATTCGTCCCTGGAACGACGACTACCACTACCTGGTGCAGCCCGCCGAGAGCTTCAAGCAGTGGCTCGCGGCCGACTGGATCAAGGGCGTGCGCCAGATCTACCCGCCCAAGCGCCCCAAGGGCCCCGACGAGATCCCGTTCAGCGTGGTCAGCGGGGCGCCCGAGAAGCCC
>CALBMW010000474.1 GCA_937896275.1 uncultured Myxococcales bacterium | reverse complement strand
TCGTCGAGGATCTGCTGGTAGTGGGCGACGGCGTTGTCGAAGGCGCGGCCAAGGTCGCGCTCCAGCGTCTCGAGGGCCGCCTGGCGGGACCACAGGGCCTCGATCTGATCGGGGGAGTCGTAGGGCAGCCGCAACGACGCGCCACAGGCCACGTCGCGCGCGGCGCGGCGACGGCGACGCGCGAGCTCGCGGAAGGTCTGCCCCACCCGCGCGGCGTCGCGCATGGCCCGCGCCGCTCCGCGGACACGGTGCATCGACGTGTGCGAGCCGACCACGGTCGCCTCGACCTCGTCTCGCAGGGCGGCGGCGCCGGGGGACCGGTCCATGGGATCCCGCGCCATCGCGCGCAGGACGACGGCCTCGATCTCGGGGGAGATCTCGGCGTCGGGCGCCGCTTGGCTGGGCGGCAACACGACCGATTGCCGCACCTGGCGGAGCACCTCCTGCGTGGTGCCTGTGAAGGGCGGGCGCAGGGTGAGCAGCTCGTAGAGGATGGCGCCGAGGGCGTAGACGTCCGAGCGGTCGCTGAGCGCGTCCACCAGCCCCATGGCCTGCTCGGGGCTCATATAGGCGGGCGTCCCGGTGATGTCGCCCACGCGCGTGCGAAAGGCCGCGTCGTCGGTGCGCCCGCCCACCAGGGGCCGGGCGACGTCGGTGCTCACGATCTTCGCGAGGCCCCAGTCCATCACGAAGACCTCGTCGAAGTTGCCGAGCATGATGTTCTCGGGCTTGAGATCGCGATGCAGGACACCGCGCGCGTGGGCGTAGGCCACCGTCATGCACACCTGCATGAACAGGTTGAGCAGGCGCGCGCGGCTGAACCGCCGCACCGCGTCGGCGTCGCCAGCGCGCAGCCCGTCGAGGATGGCCGCCAGCGTGCGCCCCTCGATGAGCTGCATGGTGAAGAAGGGCACCTCGTCCGGCCCGACGCCGATCTCATAGACCGCCGCGATGCCCGGGTGCGAGAGCTGGGCTGTGATCCGGGCTTCGTCCAGGAAGCGAGCCGCCGCGTTGGGCACGCGGGTCTCGGAGCGCAGCTGCTTGAGCGCCACGAGACGCTGGAGCGCCAGGTCGCGCGCCACCTGGATGACGCCCATGCTGCCGCGCGCCAGCTCTCGAACCAACTCGTAGCGGGCGTCGACGGCCGGCAGCTGGATCGGCAACGCCTCCGGCAGCGCGTCCCAACCGTCGGTCTGGTCCTTGACGATGACTGCGGTCCCGCCCGGCTTGGGCGCATCGGGCGGCTCGCGCTGATCGGACATGCTGATCGCCGTTCCCCGACCTGGGATCCCCCGTCGAGCACGGTAGCAGAAAGGCCGCGACGCGTCGCCGGCCCAGGTCTGGTCGCCGCAAACCGCGGCGGGCAGCCGCCGGGACACGGTGCTCAGCGCGGCGCGCGGACCGGCGCCCCCAACAGCAGGAGGAACAGGTAGAGCGGCGCGACGAACAGCGCGATCGCGCGCGCGTTGAGCCCCGCGCGCACGCTGGTGTCGAGGAAGTAGATCGGCGTGTCGTCCGACAGCCCCATGTGCTCACGGTAGAGCGGGACGAAGGGCCCCACGGGCTCCCCCTCCGCGTCCTTCTGCACGGTCCTCAGGTCGTCGCGCAAGCGCCCGGTGACGCGCACCTTGACCGTCGGTGGTTCGTCCGTGGTGACGATCAGCAGTCGCCCCTCGAAGGTGTCGAGCGGCACCAGGTAGCGGGTGCCCTCCGATCCCTTCATGGCGTACAGCGCCTCGTGGCGCGGGGTGCCAATCGCGCTGCAGAAGCGCTCGGACAGCCGCTCACGCCCGCCGATGACCTCCGCGGGTTCGAGCAATGGGTAGCCCTCGCGCGCCTGCAGGGCGGCGTGCGCGAGGCTGGCGGCGGTGCCCAGGCCGAACACCAGCAGCAGCACGGTCTTGGCGCGCGGGCTCAGGACGGCCTTCCGCCGGCTCACCGGATCCTTGGGCGGGCGCAGACGGATGAAGCGCGCACCCAGCACCAGCAGAGCCACGAGACCCGCCAGCGCCGCCGCGTCGGCGCGCAACCGACCGCTGCCCATGGCCCGCGTGACGCCAAACGTGATGGCGCCCGCCGACGCCGCGGCGGTGAACCAAACGGCTGCGGGGGTCACTCGCGCCATGGGGCGCAGCCTGCGCGAGGCCGCCTCGCGGCGCAAGGCTGTCGAGGGTGCGAGCGCTCATGCCGAAAAGGCTTGCTTTGGATCCCCCACTTTTGGTGAAGGTAGCCCGACCGCAGGTGCGGGCTTTACATATCCGGGGGATCCGATGACCAGAAGAGTTGCTTGGACCTTGTTGCTCACGGCCGCGTCGCTGTGGGCCTCGGGCTGCGATGACACGGCCGCCGACGGCGCAGACGCCGGGCCCAACGGCCAAGGCGGCCAAGGCGGCCAAGGTGGCCAGGGTGGCGCCGGTGGCGGAGGCGAAGGCGGCGCCGGTGGCATGGGCGGCGAAGGCGGCGCCGGTGGCACGGGCGGCGAAGGCGGCGCCGGTGGCATGGGCGGCGAAGGCGGCGCGGGC
>CALBMW010000473.1 GCA_937896275.1 uncultured Myxococcales bacterium | reverse complement strand
CTCGGCGCTGGCGCGGCTGGAGCGGGCCGACGATCTGTCCCCCGAGGTGGCGTCGAGGCTGGCCCGGGTGCTGGCCCTGCAAGGGCGCAAGGCCGACGCGGGGCGCTTCGCGCGCGGCGACGGGCCGCAAGCGGTGCTGGCCCGCGAGGCCTTGGGCAAGAAGGATCCCGCGGCGCGGCGCGCCGTCGCCGCGACGCCCCCGCCGCTGGCCGGTGATTCGGCGCTGGCCGACTGGATCGCCGCCGCGGGTGCTCCGCCGGGGGACGACAAGGGTCTCGCGCGGGTCAAGCTCGGGGGCAAGGACGTCGGCACGATCGACCGACGCGCGGGCGGCGTGCTGCGCGTCCCGCTGCCGGTGGACGCGCCCAAGGGCGCCCTGAGCCCGGACCTGGATGGCCTGGTCGGCGTCGCCTGGCGCGCCGGTCCGGTCGGCGCCGGTGAGGCCCCGGCGGACGCGATTCGCCTGCCGATCGGCCTGGACGGCTCCCCGGTCGACGCGGACCGCCCGCGCGTCCTGGCGAGCGAGCTGGGTCAGCGCGGCTGTGGAGACGACGGCCCCTGCGTGCTCGCGGTGGGCGACGCCCTGGCCCCTGCCGGCGATCTGGACGCCCTGGGCTGGACGCCGCCCGCGGGCCTGCGCCCCGTCCCCTCGCGTGGGGCGCCGCTGCTGCGCGCCGTCCTCCCGGGCCGCTACGTGCTCCGGGGGCTCACCGATGGCGCGCGTGGGCCGCTGCGTCCGCTCGAGATCGAGGTGGTCGAGGCGGCCGGCGCGGCAGGCCTCGATCGGGTCCACGCCTTGCGGCGCGCACGCCAGGCCGTGGACGCCGAGGCCGATCCGACGCCCTGGCTGGCGCGCTGGCCGCGAGATGACGACTGGCCCCCCGACGCGCTCGGCGATCGCGCCGCGGTGCGCTTCGACGACGCGCTGCGCCGTGAGGCCGAGCCGGCCGCGCTCGTCGACGCCTTCGAGGCCTTGCGCGAGGCCAACCCCGGCGCCTCGCTCAGCTCGGAGCAGGTGGCCCGCGTGGCCATCGCGTACCGCGCGGCCGGGCGCGCGGGGCGGGCCGTTGATGTGTGGCGCGCAGGCCTGGGCGGCGCCTTCCTGGCCGAGGCCGGCGTCGCGCGTCAGGTCGAGGGCGTGGCTGGCGTGCTGCCCTCGCTGCAGGGCGTGCGCCTCATCGCGGCGCGCTACCCCACGGTGCCGGCCGTCGAGCAGGCGATGTTCCACCTGCCCCAGCGCCTGGACTCGATGGCTGGGGAGGAGCTGCCCGAGCCGCTGCGCCGGGTGGGCATCACGCCCACCGATCTGCGCCTGATGGCGGCCGCCTGGGATCGCGAGTACGTGGCCCTGTGGCGTGAGGGCGAGCGCCGAGGCGAGGCCGGCTTCCATCTCGTCCGGACGCTGCAGGCCCTCGACGCGCACGCCGAGGCGGCGCGCTGGGCCGACGCGTTGGCACGCGAGTTACCCGAGAGCCCCGTCCTCGATGGGCTGCTCTACCTCGAGGGGCTCTCGCGCCTTCGCTTGCGCGAGGACGCCCGCGCGCTGTCGCTCTTCGAGCGCATCAGCCGTGACGCCTTCCCCCAGGAGGACGGCAGCAAGGGCCCCGCCGGCAGCCGCAGCGACGCGCGCTACGCGCTCGCGCGGCTCTACGAGGCGCGGGGTGAGCTCGACGCGGCCAAGGACGCCTACCGCGACGCCGCCGACACGCACCCCGAGGCCGCCGTGGCCGCCCTCGCGCTGACGGCCGTCACGCTCTCCGCCGAGCACTTCGCCGAGGTGCACGGCGACGAACGGCTCTCGATCCCGGTCACGTTGGCCAACGTCAAGACGGTGCACGCGCGCGCCTATCGCCTGGATCTGCGCACCATCTTCCTGCGCTCGGGCGGCCTCGACGGCGTGCTCGACGTCAACGTCTCCGGCGTCAGCCCCACCTGGTCGGGCGCCCTCGAGGTGCGCACCGATCACTTCCCGCGCGAGTACCCGCTGCGCCTCCCGCTCGAGGACCGGGGCGCCTACCTCGTGCAGCTCGACGGGGGCGGCAGCTCGGACGTGGCGCTCGTGGTGCGCACCGATCTCGAGCTGAGGGTCGGTGTCGGCGACGAGGGGGAGCGCGTGACCGTGCGGCTCGACGGCAAGCCGGCGGCGGGCGTGGCCCTGCGGGGCGCGGGCAATGGCGAGATCGAGGTCGCGAAGACCGACGTGCGCGGCGTGGCCGAGCTGGCCGGGCCCAACGTGCTGGCCTACACCGAGCAGGGCGACGTCGCCTTCTATCCGCCCCTGGCGCCGCGCGAACCGGTGGAGCCCCCCATGCCGGCCTCGAACATGGAGCGCAGGCAGCGCTCCAAGAGCAACGTCGACGAGCGGCTGGAGCAGCAGATCCAGAAGAACGAGATGCTCTACGAACAGAACATCCAGCTCGACTACGACGCCAACATCGACGCCTCGCTCTTGTAGGCGCCTGGCGCCAGATTTGGTGGAGGAGCCCGTAGGCCTCGACGCGGGTGGCACCGAAGGGCCAAGATGGGCGCTCCGTCAGCCTCTCACTGGAGCGCCTCGCCATGCCGAGTCCACTGTCGCGGTTCGCACTGTCGCGGTTCGCACTGTCGCGGTTCGCCCTCGTCGCCGTCCTGCTCTCTGCCTCGGCCGCCTACGCGGTACCCAACGAGCAGCAGACCGAGGACGAGGACCGCGGGGGAACGATCACCCTCACGATCCTCGATCAGGCCATCATCGGTGACGCCCGCAGCTTCTGCTCACTGCACGTCGTGCTGGTCAACGGGCACGCCGATCTCACCGCGGGCGACACGATCGGGCTCGAAGTGACCGAGGACGATCTGATCGGCAACGACACCCTCTGGGAGATGGACATCGCGGTCACGCCGGCCGAGGCCGCCGCCCAGCGGCTCGATCGCACCTTCGACTGCTCGGGCGACTTCGGTGAGGACGTCAACGCGGACCTCGACATCTTCGCCCGCGCCAGCGTCAGCCGCGACGACTGCGGCACCTTCTGCAACGACGCCGATCCAAGCACCGCGACCCTCACCGTCCACAGCGTTCAGGACGACGGCAACGAGGAGGACGACGGCAGCGCCATGGCCCACGACCTGCCGTTGGGGCGCGTCAACGACCGCATCGGGCGCGATCAGGACTGGCAGCGCATCAGCCTGCTCGACCCCAGCGTGGTCACCCTCGACGTCCTGCACCGTCCGGCGGTGGGCCGCCTGGACCTGACCCTCTTCGACGGGGCCGGCAACTCGGTCGGCGAGGGCGTCGCCCAGGCGGGGCAGACCCACCTCGAGGCGGGGCCGCTGGTGGCGGGCGAGTACCGGGTGCGCATCCAGCCGCGAGACGGCGCCGACTACAACTTCTACGACCTCGAGCTGCGCGTGGCGGCGGGCGGGTGCAACCCCGGCGTCATGGAGTCCGAGCCCTGCGGCAACTGCGGCACCCGACAGCGCCTCTGCGCCGCCGACGCCCGCTGGGGTGACTTCGGGGCCTGCGCGGGCGAGGGACCTTGCGCGGCCGGCGCGATTCGGGCCAGCGGCTGCGCGCGCTGCGGGACGCAGATGCAGACCTGCGACATGCTGTGCATGTGGTCGGACGGCGCCTGCGAGAACCAGGGCGTCTGCGAGCCGGAGGAGATCCAGACCGAGGTCTGCGAGGCCAACGGCGAGCGCAGCCGCGCGTGCAACGACGCGTGCCAGTGGGGCGACTTCGCAGAGTGCGTGGTGGACGGCGAGTGCGCCGACGGCGAGACGCGCGACTGCTACGACGGGCCGGCGGGCACCGAGGACGTGGGGGCCTGTCGCGGCGGGCGTCAGCGCTGCCAGGCGGGCGCCTGGGGCAACTGCCTCGGCCAGACCCAGCCCAGCGTCGAGGTCTGCACCGACGGGCTCGACAACGACTGCGACGGCGCCGCCGACGACACGGACGACGCCTGTCCCGCGGGCGGGGCCGCCGTGGGCGACGCGTGCAGCGACGACCAGGACTGCGGCGCCGATGGGCTGGTGTGCCTCAACTCGCCGTCCACCCCGCAGTTCCGTGGCGGCTACTGTTCGCTGCGCCCCTGCGACGTGAGCTGCCCCGAGGACGCGGTGTGCGGCACCGCCTTCGGCCAGCGGGTGTGCCTGAAGGTGTGCGGCGCCGACGCCGACTGCCGCGTGTCCTACCGGTGCGCCGACGTCGAGGCCGACGCGACGGCGTGCATCCCCCAGTGTCAGCGCGACGTGGACTGCGCCGACGCGCGCGAGCCGGTGTGCGACCGCGGCACCGGCCTCTGCGTGGGGGCCGGCGCCGACCAGGACATGGGCGTGGCGCCGCCCGTGCGCGACGCCTTCATTCCTCCGCCGCGGGTGGACGCCTTCGTGCCCCCCAACGGCGGCCCGGACGTCGGGGTCGCGCCGGCGGCGGACATGGGCGGCACGTCGGGCCGCTCGTCGGGCGACGATGGCTGCGCCGCGTGCGACGTGGGCGGTCGCCACCGGCAGGGCGGCTGGATGCTGATGGCGCTGCTGGGCCTGGGCATCGTGCGTCGCCGCCGGGGCTGAGCGACCCCATGCGCGTGGCGCGAGCCGGGGCCTGGCCCGCCCGGTGATGGCGGCGTGATCCGGCGCCCAGGCGCCCAGCGTCAACCCTCGGCTTCCGAGTCATCGATCGAGAGCCCGGCGCCGCCGTCGCCGACCGGCGAGCCCGGCGTCGGCACGGGCACCTGCTGCTGGGGCGTCGTCGCCTCGTCGAGGGGGTCCGGCAAACCCGGTCAGGATCCGTCGACGGCTATTCCTCGGCGGGCGGCGGGGGTGGGCAGGCGAAGCCCTCGGCGAAGCGGATCGCGGCGCCGGCGGGGGTGGGGTCGTACCAGGCCACGCCCAGGCGGTCGGGGAGGGCGGCGGATGCGTGAACGGTGCCGCTCTCACCGGGCCGGGTGATCTCCGTCACCGGGCCGACGGGATCCAAGGCCTCGTCGAAGCGCTGGAAGACGATGGCGGGCCCGGGTGGCTCCGGGGTCCAGGTGGCCGCCCAGCCCCGGAAGAGGACCGTGAGGGTGAAGTGGTCGTCGGGGACCTGGTTCGCCAGCGAGGGGCGAATGAACTGCCTGGGCCCCCACGCGATGGGCGACGACCGAGGTGACCGCGTGACGTACAAGCCCTCGGGCCCCGGCGCGGCCGCCTCGGGGCTCACCCACCCGAAGACGCCGACCCCCGCCGGACGGGGTGCCCGCCGGACGGGGTGCCGGCCACTTCTTCACGGGCCACTTCTTCACGGCCTCGCTCTATGTCAAGTGGATAGTCTTGACCCCCTCATGGAGGGCAGCGGGTGGCGCTCTGTCGTCGCCCGCGCGGGCGCTGGCCGCGCGTCACCCCAGACCCCCCGCCGCCCTCAAAATGCCCCATGGATCAATGGGTTGAGCGCCCCAACCGCTGCCCCTACCGCGCCCCCGACCAGCACGTCCGACGGATAGTGGTTGGCCGCCGCCACCTGCCAGGCGCCCGCGCTCAACGCCAACGCCGGCCCCACCGCCCAGACCAACCAGCGCCAGCGCGCGTGGGGGTGGCGCCGCTCGATCAGCACGCCCAGCGTGACCGCGGCGGCCATCGGCACCGCGGTGTGGCCCGACCAGAAGCTGGCGTAGTTGGCCCCGCTCTGGGCCTGCCCGGCCGTCGCCTCGCGGCTCAGCATGAAGGGGTAGGGCCGACCCACCGAGGTCTTGGCGATCTGCGTCAGCAGCCCGGCGAAGGCCGCCGACTGATAGACCAGCACCAGATCCTCGAGCAGCGCCGCGTCGTCGGGCGCGGTGGCCGCGAGCACCGCCGCGGGGGCCAGCAGGCTCACGCCGAGCGTCGCGTCCGCGACCTGCTCGGCGTAGCCCAGGCGGCCGTCGACCGCGAAGCGTTCGAAGCCCGGGGCCTCGTCGCGGTCGCATGGGCAGCCGCGTGAGACCAGATCATCGTGGAGGACGAACAGCACGCCCGAGGCCACGCCGACGGCCACGCCGATGGCGCCGTCGACCAAGGGATCGACCAGCGGTTCGATCGCGGGCGGCGCCATCAGCGCCAGCGCAGCGCTCCACGCGAGCAGCATGCTCCCCGGATCAGAACGGCGTGCTGTTCGACGTGATGTGCGTCAAGCCGTCGATCAGCACCTCGAAGCCCGCCGCGTCGAAGTCGAAGCCTCCGGCCAGCCCCAGACCCATGCAGCTCACGCGCATGGTGAGCAGATCGTCCTCGGCCGTCTCCCGTACGTCGACCAGGCCACCCTGCGCGCCGCGCGGCCAGTCCGCCGGCAGGCTGGGCAGCGCCAGCGCCCCGGGATCGGCCCGCACGAAGCCGCTCCACACCGGCAGCTCGTAGCTCTCGGCCCGGTTCGCGGTGCACGCGCCCGGGCTGTACGTGGTGCGCACGGTGCGCACCACGTCGATGCGACACAGATCGGGGGCCGGGCTGTCGGCGGTGGCCACCGGCTCCCAACTGAAGGTCAGCCCGTCGCGCGCCAGCGGCGTGGTGTCGAAGAACCCGCTCAACCCCATCTGGCCGCCCTGCGGCGTCAACGTCGTGCGGTCGAGGACGGCGCTCACCGCCTGGGCCTGGCCCGCCGGAATTCGGCCCGCGTCGAGATAGAGCGCCACGCCGACGCCCAGGTAGCCCACGTCGCGGAACACGCCCTGGGGCGCCACGGTGGTCAGGTTGAGCCGCGCCGCGCCGGGCCGCTGCATGTCGACCTCGGCGGCCGAGGCGGACTTGAGACCCATCGGGAACAACCGGCCGGTCCCGTCCTCGCCCGACCAGTCGCCCGCCGCCACGCACACGAGGCTGGCACCCGACGGCACGCCGGTCGCCGCGCACGACGCGTTGGGGGCCAGGCTCGTCGCCAGCGGGATGCTCAGGTCGTTGAGGTCCCCGGCCACTTCCAGGCCGCGCAGCACCCCGATCTCCTGCGGCGTCAGCAGCTCGAGCAGCTGGCCGAGATCGCCCCCCCCGTTGAGCAGCAGATCCACGACCACCTGCGTCGGCATCTTGCCCGCCAGGCCCACCAGGTTGTCGGTGCCCAGGGGGTAGCGACCGACGCGGAAGCGATGCTCGTCCACAGTGACCGGCACGCCGAACACGCCCTCGGACTGCCGCGGCACGTACAGGTTGCCCGGCACACCCACCGGGTTGACCAGGCCGCCCGCGAAGCCGGTCGTCACGGGATCCCAGCAGTCGAAGCGCGCCAGCAGGCGCGGGATGACCAGCGTCGACAGGAAGGGCAGATCGAAGCTGCCCAACACCAGACCGGCGTCCGCGCGCGCGTCGTTCCGAAGGTCGTCGAAGTCGGTGAGGTTGCCGGCGATGGTCGCGGTGGGCGCCACCGGGGGCGCCACCGGCCGCAGCGGGATGCTGAGGTCGCTGGCGTCCA
>CALBMW010000472.1 GCA_937896275.1 uncultured Myxococcales bacterium | reverse complement strand
GTCCCGGGCATCGTCGTCGAGGGCGCGAGGTACCGGCGGCGCCAGCAGAAGTCGCTGGGCCACTACACGACGCTGGCTGGGCCGATCGAGGTGATGCGGACGACGTACCGCGCACGCGGGGGGCGCGGCGGCGAGACGATCGCGGCGTTGGATCTTCGGCTGGGCCTGGTCGACAACCACTGGACTTCGGTGGCGGCCGAAGTCGCGACCACGTTTGTCGCCTCAGTACCGACGTCGGAGGCGGAGGCCCTCCTGCGCTCGGCAGGGACGATGAGGCCGTCCGCCAGCCACCTCGACCGCGTGATGAAGCACGTTGGCGGGCTCTGGGAAGAGCGTCGTGTCCAGTTCGAGGTCGAGGTCCGCGAGGCCGAGCGACTGGACCTGCCGAGCCCAGAGCGGGTCGCATCCATCGCGGTCAGTCTCGATGGGGTGATGGTGCCGATGAAGGACGCGCCTCGTACTCCGGGCCTGGGCAAGAAGGACCAGGGGCCGAAGGGCCACAAGGAGGCGAGCTGCGCCACGCTCGCCCTCTACGACCGGCATGGTGAGCGGCTTCACACCATCCGCTTCGGGCGTATGCCGGAGAGCCACAAGCGGGTGCTGCACGAGCAACTCGCCAGCGAGCTTGCCGCTCTGCTCGAGCGTTACCCGGACGCCGAGGTGGAAGCCGTCGCTGACGGCGCCCGGGAGAACTGGCGAATCATCCGCGAGATCGCGGCGGAGCTGGGCTGCAAGATCGCCGAGCGCCTCGACTTCTTCCACGCGGCGGAACACTTGGCCGAAGCGCTCGGGGCCGCCGGCCAGAGCCCGGACGAGATCGCCAGCTGGCGCGCACGCCTCCGCGACGAGCCCGGCGTCGTGGAGCCGCTCATCGAGGAACTCGGCGTCCTGGCGGCGGGCAGCCGCACAAAGGCCATCTCCGCCAACTTCGACTACTTCATCAACAACGCCGCACGGGTGGACTACGCCGAAGCAGCCGCCGCAAACCATCCGATCGGCAGCGGCGTTCAGGAGGCCGCATGCAAGACGCTCGTGGCCGAGCGCATGAAGCGCTCCGGCATGACCTGGCGCACCCCCGGCGGGCAATCCGTACTCACGATGCGCGGGCTCGCCCAATCTCGCCGCCTTCATCACGCGTGGGGTGCTCTCAGGCCAACGCTTCCGACCGCGTTCGAAGTCGACGCTGACCGGGGTCGCCAACGTCCCATGAAGAGTGCCGCGTGACTAGGCGAGATCTGCCATGGCGGATGGGCACCCATGCCGTCATGCGGCCGAAGATCGAGGCAGTCTGCCGTGGCGCGGGCATGGTACCGCCAGTCATCTGCACGCCCGAGGAACTCGCACTTCCGGAGGAACCATGATTCACGACACCGTCGTCGACGACGTCCGTGCGGTCCGCGACGAAATCGCAAGGGAGCACGGCTATAGCATCGATGCCATCTTCGAGTCGCTCCGACGTGCCGAGAAGGCGAGCGGCAGGGATCACGTGATCTTGGAGCCGCGGCGGATGGCCGAACAACCCGCTGCAGCGGACCGGCCTCCGGCCGGCCGCTGAGCGCGAGCGTTCGACGCAAGAGAAGGTGGGTCTTCGGATGACGGGCAGCGCTGACAGGAAAGACGAACCCAATCGCCGTTCGTCAAACGACGCGCGGCCCAAGGTGGTTCAGTGGATTGCACGGCTTACCGGCGCGGGGTTCGGCTACCTGGCGTTGGGAGACATCCGCCGCTCGGCTGCCGCGAGAAGTGTCAGGCACTTCTTCCGGCAGGCACTTCTCCCGGCAGCACGGGACGACCAGCAGCAGGCCGGCGACGAAGACGAGTGGACCGAGGATCAACCACTCCATGCCCGTCTCGGGAGCAACACCTGCGCCAAGCCGCCACGCGCGGCCCAGCCCATGCCGCGCCGCGCACGGGGGCGCAGCAGCCGCTCGCAGTCGCTGGCCCACGCCTGACGAAGCCCCGCCTTACCGGCAGCCACGCCCGTTCTCGATCTGGAACTCGATGATGCGGCCGTCGTTGACGTTGAAGGCCGAGCGGCCGCCCACGATGAGCCCGCCGTCGCAGCCGGGCCGCCACGCGACGTCCTCGAGGAAGTGGCCCGCGCCGTTGTAGGGGGGGGCGGCGTAGCCCCCGATCGAGACGTCCGTGATCTCGGCTGCGGTGAAGAGCGGGTGACGGTACTCGAGCACGCGGGCGTTGCTGTTGAACTCGCGGCCGACCACCAGGGCGCGCTGCCCATCCTGCTGAAAGCGCAGTCGAATCATGCTGTTGAGCGGCAGGTGCACGCTCGTGCCGTCGTATGACACGCTGAGCTGGCCGAGAGCGAATCGGAACAGGGGCGGGTTGTTGCTCGTGCCGTTGAGCGCGAAGGCGTAGTCGCCCCCACGGTGCGCGCCGGCGCTCACCAGGTTGCCCCGATTGCCGGGCAGCCTGATCCACTGGCCGCCCTGGCCGTCGAGGAGGCCGTCGGCGTCGCCGATCTCCTCGTAGGCGAAGGCGTCCGCGCCGTTGATTCCGCAAGACACCAGGATGGCGGGCGCCCCGAAGTCGTCGGTCGAGAAGGCGTGATCGGTGCAGCCCGCGCTGCTCACGCTGGCCGTCACGAACCCGGTGTAGCGCTCCGCCTCGGTGTCGAGCTCGCGCAGGAAGGCGTTGTAGCCGCCGCCGACCTGCTTCCACAGCAGCAGCACCGGCAGGCCGTCGTACCACGGGTAGACCAGCGAGGCCGCGTGGTCGCCCGCGCGCCGCGTCTCTTCGAGCGGGTACAGGCACTCCTCGACCGGCATGCCGCCGCGAAAGCAGGCGTCGTCGAACTTGTAGATCACCGCCGAGGTGTTGTCGGTGTTGCCCGCGAGCAGCGCGAAGTCGCCCGACGGATCGAAGACCACGTCGGTCCAGTAGATGCCGCCGTTGCGGGCCACCTCGATGCGCTGATCGGCGCGCGTCGCCCAGTCCACGACGTGCAGCACGTCGCTGCGCTCGGTCACGATGGCGTAGTCGCCCGCCGGGTGGAACGCGGCGCGGACGCTGTCGCCCAACAGCGCGACCGGCCAGCGCTCGTAGTGGTAGACGCCGCGCGGGGGTGTGGCGGGCGGCACGAAGGCGTCGGGCGGCGGCGGCTCGGCGTCGATGGCCATGTCGGGCTCGGCGTCGATTGCCATGTCGGCCTCGGCATCCAGCGCCATGTCGGCCTCGGCGTCGATGGCCGCGTCGGGCTCGGCGTCCGGCGCCGCGTCGGGCTCGGCGTCGACGATCGCGACCGTGAGATCGGTAGTGGGCGGCCCGGCGTCCACGGCCGCGTCCAGCACGGCCGCGTCGAGCATCACCGTCGCGTCGAGCATCACCGTCGCGTCGAGCAGCACGATCGCCGCATCCGGCGCCGCCGCGTCGGGCTCCATCACCCCGACGTCCCGAATCGCCGCCGCGTCGGGCCGTATCACCGCCGCGTCG
>CALBMW010000471.1 GCA_937896275.1 uncultured Myxococcales bacterium | reverse complement strand
CCTGCAGGCCGAGCAGGCCGCCGCCGAGGGCCGCCGCCAAGACCCGCGCCAGGACCCAGAGCAGCCCACCGACGCCCGGCGCCCCAGCCACGCCCGGCGCCCCAGCCACGCCCGGCGCCCCAGCCACCGAGCGCCGCAGCAGCCACAGCAGCAGCAACAGGTAGCTCGAGATCGCGGCCGACGAGGCCCAGGTCAGCCCGACCGGGCCGAAGCGGTCCGCGAGCAGGCCGTAGAGCGGGAACAGCAGCACCGCGAGCGCCGAGCCGCTCAGCGTAGGCAGCCAGGTGTTGCCCTGCGCATAGAAGCCGCGGGCCACGAGCATCTGCGCGGACCACGCCCACAGCCCGAGGCAGAACCACCCCGTGAGGGCGCCGATGGCCGACAGATCCTCCGGCGTGAAGCGCCGCGCCCCCCAGATGACGGTCGCCACGTCGGTCGCGGCCGCGGTCAGGGCCGCCCCCGCCACCGCCGCCAGCACCACCATCAGCCGCAGGGCGCGCAGCAGCGTGGCGAACATCTCGGCGGAGCGACCCTCGGCCACCAGGCGCGTCAGCGTCGGGTAGGCCGCCACCCCCGCCGCGAGCCCGAAGACCCCCATCGGCACCTTCATCAGGGTGCGCGCGTACTGCAGCCGGGCGATGGCACCCGCGGCCAGGCTCGACGCCTCCCGCTTGACGATCCAGTCGTCGACCGCGACCACCGAGAAGCCCAGCATCACCGGCAGAGTGCGCCAGAGGTAGGCACGAAAGTCCGCGTTCCGAAAGGAGAATCCGAGAGTCCACCGCAGATCGCCGCGGCGCAGCGCGCCCCACAGCGGCAGGCCGAAGGGGCCGAGCGCCGAGCCCACCAGCACGCCCCAGCAGAAGCCGCGCGCGCCGATCCAGGGCCCGAGGAGCACGCCGCCGGCGATGACGCCCAGCGCGTAGATCAACGGCGCGAGCGCGGGCAGCCGGTGCTCGTCCCGCGCCATCAGCGTGGCCGCCAGCAGCCCCCCGACCAGGTGGAAGATCTGCGCGGGCAGGATGATGCGCACCAGCGTCACCAGCTCCGCCCGCTGGGGGGCGTCGAGGCCCGGCGCCACGATAGGCGCAAGCCAGGGCGTCAGAAGCCAGGCGGCGGCGGTGGCGATCAGCAGCAGCGCGATGAGGAAGTTGGCGATGTACGAGAAGGCGCGCCACCCGCCCGCGGCGTCCCCCCGCGCCAGGTGCGCCTGGAAGATCGGGATGAACACGATCGACAGCACGCCGCCGGCGAGCAGGTAGTTGAGGAAGTCGGGGATGACGAAGGCGACGAAGAAGGTGTCCGCCTCGCCCCCGACCCCGAGCACCCGGCCCACCACCGCCTCGCGCAGCAGGCCCAGCACCCGCGACAGCAGGATCGACACCCCCCAGACGAGCGACGCGATCCCGACGGTGCGGCTCACCGCGTCGCCTCGCCCGCCTTCTCGCCACTGGGCGCGAAGGCCCGCAGGAGGGGCTGCACCCCGATCGCCACCAGCACGCCCCCCAGGACGTCGAGCCAGATGGGCTGCCAGAGGACGACGTCGTGCCCGGTCAGGTCGAAGCCGGGGACGCCCGGCGCCCAGCCCAGGGCGATGGCCGCCGAGATCAGCCGGCCGGGCATCGCGGCGCACAGCGCCAGGCCCAGCGACAGGCTGCGCATGTAGATCCAGGCGGGCAGACCCAGCATCAGCACGCGCTGCGCCCAGGGCCAGAACAGATCGCCCACGCTGGCGATGAGCACGGTGACGATGATGATGACCCACGGGCGCAGCGGCGTGAGCAGCAGCGCCCGCTGCGACACACCGTGCGCCACGGCCACCAGGCAGATCGGGTAGAGCACCCCCAGCACGAAGGCCTCGAGCAGGGAGGGCGCCGACGGCCCCGTCGTGTCGATGAGCGCGTCGGTCGGGACCAGGCTGGCGACGATGTTGCCGACCTCGCTCGACAGCAGCGTGATGCCCAGGCCGGCGATCGCGGCGGCGACGCCCAGGCGCGCGCGAGGCAGGGCCCAGATGCGGGGCGGGACCGGGAAGGTCTGGCGTCGATCGATGGCGTACACCACCAGCGTGGCGAGGACGCACGCCCCGGCGAAGACGGGCGCCGCGAGGCTCGCCGACGCGAGCGTCGCGGGTGGCAGCACCACCAGCCCCGTCCAGAGCAGCATCGAGAGCAGGGCCCACATCACGGGCGTGAGAAACATCGCGCCCTCACGGTGGAGCGGTCCGGGCGCGCAGGGTAGATCAGCGCGCCCTCGGAATCTACCGCGCCGCCTCGGCCGTCGCCTCGTCCTGGCATGTGACGCGGCGCCGCCATGGCATCGTCGCAATGGCGAGCGGCGTGTACTACCATCGCCGCCCATGTCGACCCTTCGCGCCGTCTATACCAACGTCCGCGCCGCCCGCACGGCGCTCAAGGACATCGCGCGCCTGCGCCAGATCGCCACGGTGCTCGTGCGCCACGGCCTGGGCCACGTGGTCGAGACCTGGCGGCTCGAAGACAAGGCGATCGTGGGGTTGCTGGTCGACAAGCGACCCCCCGAGACGCTGCCCAAGTCGCTCTTCGAGCGCATCACCGAGGCGCTGCAGGATCTCGGACCCACCTTCGTGAAGCTGGGTCAGATCCTGTCCACGCGCCCGGATCTGGTGCCTCAGGCGCTGTGCGATCAGTTCAAGACGCTGCAGGACAACGTGCAGCCCATCCCCTTCGAGCAGGCGCGCGCGGTGATCGAGGCCTCGCTGGGTCGGCCGCTGGGCGAGATCTTCCTCGACTTCGACGAGAAGCCGCTCGCCGCGGCCAGCATCGCGCAGGTGCACACCGCGCGGCTCGCCAGCGGCGACGAGGTGGTGGTCAAGGTCCAGCGGCCGGGCATCCGCGCGAACATCCAGTCGGACCTGCACCTGCTCTACTTCGTGGCGCGCCAGCTCGAGGCCGCGGTGCCGGAGGCCGCCGCCTTCGGGCCGGTGGACATCGCCCTCGAGTTCGAGCGCGCGATCTCGAAGGAGCTGGATTTCACCTTCGAGGCCAACAACCTGCTGCGCTTCCAGCGCAACTTCGCCGACTGGGACACGATCCACGTCCCGCGCTACGACAAGGAGCACTCGAGCGACACCATCCTGGTGATGGAGCGCCTTCGGGCCACCAAGATCACCGAGGCCGCGGTCGAAGGGCACGACATGGAGGCCATCGCGCGCGAGTGCGTGCGGATGGTCTTCAAGATGGTGTTCGAGGACGGCTTCTTCCACGGCGACCTGCACCCCGGCAACCTGCTGATCATGCAAGACGGCCGCGTCGGCCTGATCGACTTCGGGCTGGTCGGCCGCATGACGCGCGTCCAGAAGGACGCGATGGCCGATCTGCTGCTGGCCATCGTCACGGGCAACTACGAGGGCGTGGCGCGCAGCCTCTACGACATCAGCATTCGCGCCGGCAAGGTGGACTACGGCGCCTGGGAGCAGGACGTCACCGAGCTGATGGACCTCCACTTCAGCAACGCGTCGCTGGCCGAGGTGGACTTCGGGGTGATCCTCAAGGATCTCATCGAGGGCGCGGTGCGACACAACGTCCGCGTGCCCCCCGACTACACGATGTTCTTCAAGGCGCTGATGACCGTCGAAGGCATCGGCAAGCTCGTCGCGCCCGACCTGGATTTGCTGGCCGAGTGCCGACCCTACGTCGAGCGCCTCATCACCCAGCGCTACAGCCCGCAGCGGGTGATGCGTTCGGTGGCCGACACGCTGCAGGCCTTCGCGCGCTTCGGGCGGCAGTTCCCGGTGACGGCCAGCGAGTTCCTGCGCCAGATGGAGGACGGCCGGCTCGCCCTGCGCGTCGAGTACCGGCAACTCGCCGAGCTCGAGGAGGCCCGGGATCGCCGCGCCCACCGCACCATCCTGGCGGCCTTCGCCTTCGGCCTGGTGGTCTCGGGCGCGCTCGTGCACGACCACGGCGGCGCCACCATCCTGGGCCTGCCAGCCTGGACCTTCGTGGCCTGGCTGCTGGGCGGCGGCCTGGGCGGGCTGCTGTTCCTACGGATCCTGGCCAGCGGGCGGTTCTGAACGAAGCGGCCGGACCGTCCCGGCGGCCCCTACATGAACCCCGTCAGCACCTCGATCGCCACCTTGTGCCGCCCGAACGGCGGCATGATGTAGGCCCCCTGCACCCGGTGCCGCACCGCCTCGAGCGCCTCGCGGGCGATCGCGATCCCCTCGGCCTGGCCGGCGTTGCGCGCGTCGGCCTGCTCCATGCGCCTCAGGATATAGTCCGGCACCGCCATGCCCGGCACATTGTCGTGCAAGAACAGGGCGTTGCGATAGCTCGCCAGCGGGCAGAGGCCCAGCATCACCGGCAGCCCCAGCGCCTCGGCGTCGTCGAGGAAGCGCTCCACCTTGTAGGGATCGTAGACCGGCTGGGTCATCACAACGTGGGCGCCGGCGTCGCGCTTCATCTCGAGGCGGCGCAGCTCGCGCTCGTAGTCGAGGGCCGCGGGCTCGGCGCCGGTGGCGCAGACGAAGGCGGTGCGCTCCGGCATCTCGCGGCCCGAGGGATCGACCCCTTGGTTGAAGCCCGTGATGACGTTCAGCAGGCCGACGCTGTCGACGTCGTAGACCGCCGTCGCGTGCGGGTAGGGCCCCATCTTGGGCGGATCGCCCGTGATGACCACCAGGTTGCGCAGCCCCAGCACGTGCATGCCGAGCAGGTGCGCCTGCAGGCCCAGGAAGTTGCGATCGCGGCAGCACACGTGCACCAGGGGTGACAGGCCGCTGCCCGCCGCGACCTTGACCGCCATCGCCACGTTGCTCATCAGCAGGCTGGCCCGGGGGCCGTCGGCGATGTTGACCGTGGTGACGCCGAAGTCGCGCAGGGCGATCGCCGAGGCGACGCGCTTCGTCAGATCGAAGCCCACCGGTGGGTTCAGCTCGACGCTGCTGACGAAGTCTCCCGCCGCCAGCCGCTCGCCCAGCGTGCTGCGCTCGGCCAGCGGGATCTCGTCGGCCAGGCTCGGTGCGGTGGGCGGCGACGAGGCGCCCTCGATGCGCGGACGGGGCGCGCCTTCGTCGGCGGCCATCATGCGGGCGGCGTTGGCCATGCGCCGGATGTGGTCGGGCCCCGTGCCACAGCAGCCGCCGATGACCTTGACGCCGGCCTTGAGCAGGCGGCGCGCGAAGACCCCGAAATACTCCGGGTTCGCCACGTAGATCGTTCGGCCCTCGACGGTCTCGGGGCGCCCGGCGTTGGCCATCGCCAGGACCGGCGCGCCCAGGCCCACCATCGGCGCCGCCACCCTGAAGAGCAGGTCCGGGCCCCCCCCGCAGTTGGCCCCGATGACGTCGGCGCCCGCCGCGACGAGGCGCCGCCCCACCTGCTCCGGCGTCAACCCCGCGGCGGATCGAACGTCGGCCCGAAACACCATGGACGCCACCACCGGCAGCGTGGTGCGCTCCTTGGCCAGTCGGATCGCGAGCTCGAGCTCCTGCAACACCTCGAAGGTCTCGAGGCACAGGGCGTCGACGCCCGCCTCCGCGAGCGCGTCGATGTGCTCGGCCAGCACCGCCTCGGCCCGCTCGCCGAGGACGCCGGCCAGCGCGCTCAACGGGAGCCCCGTCGGCCCCACGCTGCCCGCCACGTAAGCGCGCCCCCCGGCCACCTCGCGCGCCAGCCGCACCGACGCGCGGTTGATGGCGGCGAACTCGTCCCCCAGCCCGTGCTTCTCGAGCTTGAGGCGGTTGGCCCCGAAGGTGTTGGTGGTCAGGACCCGCGCCCCGGCCTGCAGGTATTCTTCGTGGATGCGGCGCACGAGGGCCGGCTGGGTCACCGACACGTGCTCGAAGCAACTGGTGAGGAAGACGCCGCGCTCGTAGAGCAGCGAGCCCATGGCGCCGTCGAAGAGCAGTCCGCCCTGCTGGGCCATATCGAGGAACGGTCTCACGGGGGCGGGAGTCTAGTGGAAGGGCGGCGCCGCGGTCGAGGAAGTGGATCGCGGTGAGTCCGGGGCGGGCGCGCGGGCCACGCCCCCGTTGAATTCTCGCCGGCGCCACGTATGATGCGCCCGCCGTGACGCCAAACCCGATCCTCCCACTGTCGACGCCTCGTCGCCGCGGTCGCGCCGTCGGCCTCGCCGCCGCCCTCGCGGTGCTGCTCGTCGGCTGCCTCGACACCAAGGAGGGCGCGCCACGCCCCCCGCGGGGCAAGCCGGTGCAGATCACCTTCCTGCACACCTCGGACTGGCACTCGCGGCTGCTGCCCTACGACCTGCAGTTGGCCGCCACCGATCGTCGCCTGATCGAGAACAACGCCCCGGACTCGCCCATCCTGTCCGGCGACGATCCGCTGGTGCAGATCGGCGGCCTCGCGCGCATCGCGACGCTGATCAAGCGCGAGCGGGCGCGCACGCCCAACACCGTCTGGCTCGACAGCGGCGACTGCTTCCAGGGCGCGCCCATCTTCAACGCCTTCAACGGCGAGGTGGAGATCCAGGCCCTCACCCGGCTGCACCCCGACGCGGTCGTCATCGGCAACCACGAGTTCGACAAGGGCCTCGACAACCTCGCCCTGCAGCTCGAGCGTTGGGCCGACTACCCGCTGCTGGCGGCCAACTACATCTGGGAGCGTGACGTGAAGGGCGCCGAGGCGATGGCGCGCATCACGAAGCCCTACACCATCGCCAACGTCGGCGGCCTCAAGGTCGGCATCATCGGCATGGCCAACCTGTCGTCGCTCAACAGCATCGGCGAGGGCACCAACTCGCTCGGCGTCAGCCCGCTCGACGAGATCGAGACGGTGCAGTTCTACATCGATCAGCTCGCCGGGCAGGTCGACCTGATCGGCATCACCAGCCACCTCGGCCTCACCGGCAACGGCGAGCGCGCCGAGGACTACGAGGTCATCGAGGGCACCGTCGGCCTGGACTTCGTGTTCGGCGGCCACCTGCACGTGGTGCTCGACCCCCCGCAGGTCAAGACCGACAAGGCCGGCCGCAAGGTCGTCCTGACCCACTCGGGCGCCTTCATGAAGTTCCTCGGGCGGCTCGACGTGGTCGTCGAGGACTCGGGTGACCCCTACTTCGGCTACGAGATCACGAGCCATCGCTACCGGCTGTTCCCCATCGACGCGAGCATCCCCGCGGATCCGGACATCGTGCGCTTCCTCGAACCCTACATCCTCGAGTTGAACCGCAAGTTCGACCTGACCCGTATCATCGCCTACGCGCCGCGCCTGGTGCCGCGCTTCGGCCGCGAGAAGGCCGGCAGCGAGCTGGGGAACATCGCGGCCGAGTCGATGGCCGATCGCCGGGGCGTGCAGGCCGACTTCGCGCTGACCAACACGCTGGGTATTCGCACCGACATCATCCAGGGGCCGATCACCCAGGACCAGATGTTCAATGTGTTCCCCTTCGATAACTTCGTCACCAAGATGTTCCTGAGCGGCCGCGAGATCTGCGAGATGAACACCTTCATCGCGCGGCGCAGCGCGGGGCGCGGCTGCCAGCCCCAGGCGCAGTTCTCGGACCGCGTACACCTCAAGCTCAACTGCATCGTGGACAAGCCCGAGTGCAGCTTCGCCAGCGAGGTCGCGGTGCGCGATCAGGCCGCCTACAGCGCCTGCCTCGAAGCCGGAGGCACCGAGCTTCAGTGCGATCCGCTGACCCGGACGCCGATGGATCCCTTCCGCATCTACGAGGTGGCGGTCAACGACTACATCGCCGCGGGGGGCTCGGGCTTCCGGGTGCTCAAGTTCAACAACGCCAAGATCCCCACCGACATCAGCATCCGCGAGGCGGTCAACGATCGCTTCCAGAGCTTCCCCACGTGCTCGGATCTGTGCCTGGCCGGCTGTGTGGCGGAGGCCGACGACGCGGCCTGCCGGGAGCGCATCGAGAGCGGGCCGCTCGTGGCCAGCGGGTGCGAGGCGCTGACCAACTGTTTCACCGACGTCGGCCGCTACCGCGATCGCTTCTGCGAGGGGCGCACCGAGGAGGATCCGCGGGACTTCTGCGACCGCTTCCAGGCGATCTTCCCCACCCTGTCGCCCAACGCGGCGCAAGCGGTGTGGCTCAACCCGGCCAAGGCCTATTGCGATCAGATCGACGTGCTCGCGCGGCTGGCCGCTGGCGGCAACGTGGTGGCCGACTTCCAGGACGACTGCTTCCTGGTCGACCAGGTCATCGCCGAGGCCACGCGGCTGAGCGCGCCGCTCGGCGAGGTGGCGCTGACCGTCGACGCGACCTTCGCGCCCCTCGGCCTGCCGCCGTTCAGCGATCGCTGCCGGTGCCGCATCGACGCGCTCGAGTCGGCCGACGCGGAGTGTCGCGAGCTGTCCTGCGTCGTCGGTCACGCCGACGATCGCCTCGAGACGCAGCTCTTCGAGACCTTCCAGGACGCGACGTCCGCCTTCGAGGGCGTCGACGATCTCTGCGCCCGTCAGGCCATCCAGAAGGGCTGCGACGCCCTTGACCTGCAGGGCCAGATGAACGACGGGGTGTCGAACTGATGCGCCGCGGACGCCCGCGCCGGGACCTCGGGCGCGCCCTCGGGCTCGCGGCGCTGCTCGCGTCGGCGTCGGGCTGCGTGAGCGAGGAGAAGCGCGCCGAGACGCTCCCCGGACAGCTCGCCTGGTTCGACATCTCGCTGACCAGCGACACGCCGCGCGGCACCCCCGACGAGCCCCTGCCCTTTCCCAGCGCGATCGCCGCATCCGCGCACCTGAAGATCGTGGCGCGCGACGCCTACGGCCAGGTCGACCGCAGCTACCAGGGGACGGCGCGCGTGTCCGTCGTGCCGGGCCAGATCCTCGGCCCGGGGCATGACCGGTTGAAGTTCACGCTGGGCGAGGCCACCGTCGATCTGCAGTGGCGCTTCGCCTTCGACGAGGCGCACATCTGGATCGAGGACGCGGGCGAGGATCCCCTCACCGACTGCGACAACGACCGCGACGACGACGGCGACGGCCAGGCCGATCTGCGCGATCCCGATTGCGGACGAGGCGCCCCCGATCGCGCCCGTACCGGCAACGCGAAGGACGCCACGCGCGGCACCCAGGCCACCGGCATCTCCGACGCCCTGTACTTCGCGCGGCCGCGCATCCGCGACGTGCAGTTCAGCCCGCGCTGCACCACCGACACCCCGCTCGGCGGCAAGAGCGTACGCATCGACACGGGCACCCTCATCGTCACCGGGACCACCCAGTCGGGCATGTACGTGACGGACGCGTCCGGCCCAGCGGGAGGCTACAACAGCCTGTATCTGTTCACTTTTTCGAATCCTGGCGATGTGCGCCGCGGCGATCGGCTGTGCCAGATCCAAGGCAACGCGGCCGAGTTCATCGCCAACACGCAGCTCAACTTCCCCGACTTCGTGAACGCCGACTTCGACCGCAACGGCTTCATCAACGACCGGGACGTGGTGCCCTGCGATCTGGTGGACCCCGAGCGCATCGGACCCGACGCGGTGCCCGATCCGGTCCTGCTCACGGCCGCCGATCTGATGGGCACCGGGGGCGAGGTGCCGCCCGACTTCTACCGGCCCTGCGGCCTCACCGGCGAGGATTTGCCCCTCACGGACGGCACCGACTGCAACGCCGCGCGGGCCGCCATTCCCAGCGCACTGCGACGCGAGAGCGTGATCGACTGCGCCCGCGACAACTTCGCGATGGAGCCCTACGAGCACGCCCTGGTCGCCTTTCGGGACGTCGTGATCTCGACGCGGTTCGAGCGCTGCGATCTCAACGGCGACGGCTCGATCGATCGCAGCCGCGGCAACCCCGAGGGCGACTGCGAGGACGACTGCAGCGACGATCCGCTGTGCAGCGTGCTGATCAACCTCGAGCAGTTCGGCCAGTTCAGCGCGGGCGTGGACTGCGTCGACGGCGCCCTGGGCGAGGCGACCTGCGCCGGCAAGGTGTTCCTGTCGACGCGCGACACGCTCGGCGGCACCGGCTACGACGCCATGGCCAACGCCGGCGCCCACTACAGCCAGGTCAACGGCCACCTTCGCCAGCTGCAGCCCGGCGCCGGCGTGCCGTCGAGCTGGGTGGTCGAGCCGCGCATCGCCGACGACTTCATGGCCGCCCCGCCGGCCCCGCCCGCCGCCCCTGGAGGACCCGCCCCGTGAAGACCGCTCCCTTGCTCGCCGGGGTCGTGGCCTCGCTGATCCTGCTGGGCTCCGCGCACGCCGGGGAGTTCGTCGACACGCGCCTCGTGTTCCTCGCCGGCGACGACGACCTGCAGCACGACGCCGGCATCACGGTGCCGGCCAGCCAGAAGCCCGACATCGGCGACCGCACCGGCTACACCGAGTTCTACGACGCCCGCGACAGCTCCGAGACGGGGCGCGAGAGCCGCACCCACCTGGTGCTGCACAAGGCGGTCGAGGGCTACTTCCCGGGCCTGCTGACCGAGGCCGCGTTGGTCATGGAGCTCGACCACGGCCGCCTGCTCACGGGCGATCCACGCGCGCTGAGCGACGACGGGTCCTACCTGCGCATCCGCAAGGACATCGGCGCGGGGCAGCTCGAAGTGCTGATGATGCCCTTCGACAGCGACCGCATGCGGCTGGGGTGGTACTGGGACAACACCTGGGGCGGCAACCACGTCTTCCCGACCGCGACGCTGGTGCCGGGCCTGAAGCTGGCGTGGCAGCACACCTGGTACGGGCTGCACCTGGGCGCCAAGACCGCGCGCCAGACCTTCGTGACCCGCGATCTCGACGCGCGCAATGGGCAGGTCGAGGCCTTCTACGGCGCCTTCGGCGGGCTCGACGTGGGCAAGCCGGACGAGGGCGTGCGCGGGCAGGTGCAGGGGGCCTTCTTCGAGAAGGGGCGCAACCCCAACGGCCCCGTGCGGGGCGAGCGGGTCGACGCGGCGGGCGTCAGCGGGCGGCTCAGCTACGTGGGCGGGCTGCCCTTCGACGAGACCACCGACACGCGCCTGTACAGCGGGGATCCGCTCGCGCCCTGGAATGTGCACGCGCCGGCCGACGGCCTGCGGTGGCACGCGGCGGCCGAGGTGACCTACCTGACCCAGGTGCTCGAGGATCCCGAACACACCGGCGGCACGGTCGACGAGCCGGGCATGGCGGTGGCGGTGCACGGGCGGGCCGCGACCGGCAACGCGCGCTTCAGCGCCTTCTTCCTGCGGCGCGACGTGGGCTTCCTGTTCTTCGACCAGCCCGGCGCCCTGCGGCGCTTCCAGGCGCTGCCCGAGGACGTGCAGTCCAACCCCGAGATGGTGTTCGGGCTCGGCTACGAGCACCACGTGCCGGCCTGGCACCTCACGCCGGGCCTGACCGTGGGCATGCAGCAGCCCGCGTCCATCGAGAACCAGGTGCCCAACGCGGGCATCCACCAGCCCGAGATCCTCTCCGGGCGCCGCACCGCGGTCTACCGGCGGGCCGACATGTTCGACGACACCGGGCTCCTGACCGGCTTCTTCCTGCCCGACGGCGCCGAGGCGGTGCCGGTCTACGGCGGGCGGGTGTCGATCCAGCTCGATCTGGCCGCCGGCTTCGCCCTCATCGCCGAGTTGACGGCGCTCTACGATGACAACCGGGTGCTGCTCGTGCAGGACGCGCTGCAGGTCAACAGCGTCCGCGCCTTCGACGATCCGCTCACCATGGGCGCGGCGATCATGGCCCGGGCGGAGCTCTGAGGCATGCGGCCACGCCTCATCGCGCTCACCGCCCTCGGCGCCCTGCTGGCGCCCGCCGTCGGGCTCGCGGGTGACTTCATCGACACCACGCTGACCTTCGTGGCGGGCGACGACAACGTCATGGCGGGGGCCGGCGAGACGATCCCGTCGAGCCCGCGGGGCGACTTCAGGCCGCGCCAGGGCAACAGCCTGTTCTTCGACAACTACGACACCCGCAACACCGGCGAGGAGACCCGCACCGAGCTGGTGCTCTACAAGGCCTTCGAGGGCTACTTCTCGAAGGTCACGCCCGAGGCGGCGATGGTCATCCAGTGGGACGCCAACCGCACGGCGGCCGACAACGCGAAGTACGAAGAGACGGGGTCACGGCGCTCCCTGGGTGGCATGCGGGACGACGGCAGCTACCTCTCGCTGCGCGTCGACGTCGGCGGATCCGCCCACGACGCGCTGGTGGTGGTGCTCTTCCCCTTCGACAGCGACCGCTTCCGCCTGGGCTACAGCTATGAGCTCACCTGGGGCGGTCGGCAGAGCTTCGTGCTGGCGCGCGAGGTGCCGGGGGTGAGGCTCAGCTACGAGCGCGACGACGGCTACGCCTTCCTGGGCGTCAAGACGGCGCGGACGCAGGTGTTCACGGCCGAGCCCGACGATCCGCAGCGCGACGAGAACGAGACCGTCTACGGTGTGCTGGGCGGCGGCGGCGTCGACCTTGGCCCGAGGCTGCGCGTCGAGTTGGGCGGCGGCTTCTTCCAGAAGGGCACCATCCCGCTCGACCGCGGCACCCTCGAGGGCACGCCGCTGGCCCAGGTGGGGGCGAGCGGTCAGATCACGTGGTACGACGGCATCAAGCCACAGCGCTCGGTCGACACCAAGCTGTTCCGCAACCTGGGCGACGCCGACTTGAAGGCGCGCAGCTTCGCCGCGAAGCCCCTGGGCTACCTGATCAGCGCCGAGGGCACCTGGACCAGCCAGGTGCTCGAGGACGCCGACGCGCTGGGCGAGTCGACGCGCGACCACGGCTACGCGGCGGACCTCAACGCCAAGATCGAGGTGGCGCACTGGACCTTCACCGGGGACGTGGTGGTGCGCAGCCTCGAGTTCCTGGTGCAGGACACGCCCGGTCTCTTCCCCTTCTCGACGCTGCCCGAGGATCTGGACGCCTCGCCCGAGTGGTTCACGGCGATCGGCGTGGGCTATCAGATCGAGTCCCTGCGGATGGTGCCGGGCCTGACCTTGGGCGTGCAGTCCCCGGCCAGCGCGCGCGTGGACCAGATCGGCTCGGACGGTCAGATCGAGCAGGCCAACCTCATCGTGCGCAAGACGAAGAACGTGCTCGGCCAGACCTTCGTCGAGCCCACGCCCTTGCCGCCGGGGGTGCCCGTGCACCTGATCTACAGCGCGCGGCTGGCCCTGCAGAGCCACCTGTCGGATCTGCTGACCCTCGTGGCCGAGACCCAGCTCACCTGGAACGAGAACCTGGTCAGCAACGATCCCGAGCGGGGCGTGCGCGCCTTCGACAGCCCGCTCGTGCTGGGGCTCAGCGTGCTGGCCCAGGCCCGGTTCTG
>CALBMW010000470.1 GCA_937896275.1 uncultured Myxococcales bacterium | reverse complement strand
GCACGCCACCCGCGCCGCCCGCGTCCACCGCCCCACCGCCCCCGCCGTCGTCACAACCGGACGCCGCGCCGACCACCAGGGCGAGGGCCCAGATCCACCGTGTTCCGTACTTGGAATGCATCTCCGAACGCCTCCTCAGTAGACCACGAAGTCCCAGCGCAGCTTGGCGAAGGCGCGGTCGTGGTCGTCGAAGCCCGTGAACGGGCCGAACTTGCCCTCGTCGCCCGGTCCGTAGTGTACGAAGCCGACGCCCGCCTTGAAGCCATCGAGGATCTCGTAGGTGGCCTCGGCGCGCGCCAGCCCCAGTGACGTCGCGGCGGCGTTGAGCGTCAGGCGGTCGCGCAGGGCCCGGTAGCTCAGGCGCAGCGCCCCCACCGGAAGGTTGAGCGGCACCAGCAGGTCGGCTGGCGGATCGAGGCCGAAGCCCCGCTGCACCTCGGCCGCCAACGTGAGATCGGTCACCCCGCTCCAGGCCAGGCCGCTCATCGCGGTCAGCGTGTCCACCTCGGCCACGTCGAGCACCGGCACCGTCGCGGACGTGTCGCCCGTGTTGTAAGGGCGGCCGATCTCGGCGGCGACCTCCCACTTCATCACGAAGTCGCCGAACGAGGTCGCGGCCGAGAGCCCGGTCGCCGTGTAGCGCCGGTGGTCCAGGGCGATGTCGATGTCGTCCTTCGCCAGCAAGCTCAGCAGCGTGGGCAGCACTACGACGCCCTGGTCGTCGAGCACCGAGGCCACGTAGAGGCCGGCGTCGAGGCCCGCGCCCTTGTAGACCCAACGCAGCATCGGCTCCTGCTGGTCGAGCGCGAAGCGATCCTGCACGTGCTGGTAGTCGAAGGACTTGCCGGCGATCAGCGCCGCGGCAGCGGGGTCGGACGCCAGCAGCGCGCGGAAGGGGCTGAAGGGGGCCAGCGGCGGCGCGCGCTCGCCGAAATAGGACTCGTGCAGCACCATCGCCTCTACGCGGTGGGAACCCTCGAACCAACCCACCCGCGTGGCCAGCACGCTCAGCCGAAGGTCGTCGAGATCGGCCAGCCCCGGCTCGCGGTTGTCGCGCGGGTTGACCACGTCGAGGGGGCTGAGTACGTCGCCCTCGCCCCACGCCACGATCTGTCGGCCCACGGTGATCTCGACCGGGCCGGCGGCGAAGCCGACGAGCTGCTCGCCCGACAACGCACGAAAGCGGTAGGCGTCGATCGTCGGATCGTCGTAGGCGTCGGCGTCCACGGTGTAGGCGAGGTCATACTCGACGTGCTCGGCCACCTTCACGCGCCAGGGGCCGTGCACGTAGCCCAGGTCGACGTCGAGGCTCTGCCTGCCCTTGGCGAAGGGCTGGTCGTCGAGGCGCTCCGCCCACAGGCCCCAGTCGCTGCGCAGGAAGCCGGTCAGGCTCCAGTCGCGCGGCGGGGGCGGCGCTTCGAGGGCGGCGGCGGGCACGTCGAAGTCGAAGGCGCCATCGCCCGCGCCCCACTCATCCGGGGTGCCTGCATCCTGGGCACCTGCATCCTGGGCCCGTGCGTCGGGCGCGTGCATGCCAGCGACGCCCAGCGCGCCCACGAACGCGCAGGCCGCCCGCGCACGCCAACCGAGCGTCAATGGATCACAGGCCCTTCTCGAGCTGACGCTCGTTGAACAGATCCTCGGTGACGTCGCTGTTGCCGAACGTCAGGCTGTCGAACTGCAGCACGGTCGTGGACTCGACCTCGGTGCCTCGCAGCGTGCGCGCCATCAGCTTGAACGGCGTCCAGATGCCGTCGACCTGCTTCACCTCGTCGAACTTGATGAGCTTGATCTTGCGCCCCGCGATCACCCAGGCCTTCACCTGCACGGGGATCAGCCGAGCCTTGCTGACCCACACGTTCGTCTTGAGGTAGCCGGTCTCGTCCTTGGCCTTCTGCGTCTTGGGCGTCGCCTCGATCAGCCAGCAGTCGTCGCCGTCGATGTTCACCGACTGCTCGAGCATCTTGTAGGTGTAGTGATCGGGATCGCTGCCGGTCATGTCGGCGAAGCTGAAGTCCGTGCCCATGAACGAGCCCGACTTCTCACCGCTCGAGATGCGCGTCGACTTGTGCAGGCTGGGCAGGTACAGCCACTGATCGTCGTCCTTGTTGCCGTCGTCGTAGTCGACCGACAGCAGGCCCGTGCCTTTCACGTCGGCCGGGGTCTCGAACACCATCAACTGGCGCGTCCCCTCGGCGAAGTCGAGCGCGCGCGAGTTGACCACGCGCTGCCGCTGCCGGCCCGACTTGTCGATGATGGTCATCACCATGCGGCCCTTGGACTTGTCGCCGGTGGGGCGATCCTCGACCGCCTTCATGATGGCCGTGGGGTCGGTCTCGTCGGGCGTGACCGCCGCCGTCGCGGGGGCGGCGATGCCCGCGATCACCAGAACAATCACCAGACAATTCAGCGGCTTACGCGGGCTGAGCGTCGGGCCCGGCGCCGGGCTTTGCGTCGGGTTTTGGGTCGACTTGGACATGGGCGGGGACCTCCCGGGCTTCGGCCGGCAAGCGGCGATAGAAGGCACGAATCAGGGCGGGGCCGTACAGCAGGTCGCTCATGAGCGCCATGAAGCAGGTCAGCCCGATGAGCAGGCCGAAGCGCTGGATGTTGTACATGCCCGCCCCGAGGTAGACGAAGAAGCCGATCATCAGGATGATCGTGGTGCTCACCATCGCTCGGCCGCTGTGGCGCATCGCTCGGTTGAGCGCCTCTTCGATGTTGCCCGACCAGGCATAGTGCACGCGGAAGTGATGCATGAAGTGGATCGTGTCGTCGGCCGCGATGCCAATGGCGATCGACGCGACCAGCAGATTGTTCATGTCGATGGGGATGCCGACGCCCCCCATCAGGCCCATGATGAACAGGATGGGCATGAGGTTGGGCAGCATCGAGATGAGGCCCAGCTTGAGGCTGCGCAGCAGCAGCATCATCACCAGCGTGATCACCACGAAGGCCGCACCGAAGCTGCGGATCAGGTCGGTCAGCAGGTGGCTGACCGTCGTGACCAGCGTGTAGATCGATCCGGTCGCGCGCACCGTGGCGTCCTCGGGGATGAACTCGGCGATGCCCTCCTCGACGTGCTCGGTGAGCGGGAGGTAGGCCGTGGCGTCGAGCCACTTGATGCGGATGGTCATCTGCGCGCGGCTCAGGTCATTGGTGGCCATCCGACGCAGCTCGTCGGGGCCGGCGTTCTCGAACATGAAGAAGGCGTCCGAGACGGCGCGCTGGTCGTCGGGCAGCGCGTAGTAGGCTTGTTGGCCCTCGTGGAGCGCGCGGTTGGTCTCCTTCACCACGTCGACGATGCTCAGCGCGTTGCCGACGACCGGGCCGACCCGAGCATCGCGATAGGCGGCGATGTGGTTCGCGAGCGCCTCGAGGCCGTTGAGCAGTCGCAGATCCTTCACGCCGCGCTCGCTGTGGCCGTCGATGAGCAGCTGCACGTTGGCCGTGCCGCCGACCTGGTCGTCGAGGATTTGGATGGACTGCTTGACGGGCTCGTCGTCGGGCATCCAGGACAGCGGGTTGTGGTAGACCCGCAGCAGGCTGGTGCCGAAGATGGCGAGGCCGACCACCATGCCGCCGGCCAGGAGCGTGATGCGCCGCCGACGCACCGCGGGCCCGGAAGCGGGGCCCCGGCCGGCGTCGTCGAGGTCGCCCGAGGCCTTCATGCAGCGGTCGAGGAAGCGATCGAGGAAGTCCTGGGTGCCATGCTCGCGCGCGCCGAGCCGCGTGCCGGGGAAGAAGCTGACCAGGGCGGGCAGGAAGGTGATCGAGTAGACCAGCGCCAGGGCCACCCCGAAGGCGCCCGCGAGGCCCATCTCCTGGATGGCATCGAGGCTCGCGAACTGGAAGCTGAGCAGGCCGAAGATCGTGGTCAGCGAGGTGTAGAAGATCGGCACACCGGTCGTCGCGATGGATCGCACCAGGCCCTCGCGGGGCGTGCGGCCATGGCGCAGCTCGTCGCGGTAGACGCTCAGCAGGTGCACCGAGTCGCCGATGCCCACGCACATCAGGAAGGCGGGCAGGATGTTGCTCAGCATGGTGAGCGGCATGCCGACGAGCGACATCAGCCCCACCGTGTTGATGGCGGCCATCGCCACCACCGTCAAGGGCGCGAAGATGCCCACGGGGTGACGAAAGAGGAAGGTCAGCACGGCCAACATCGCGAGGACCGACAGCATCAGGAGGACGCGAAGGTCGCCCATCATCAGGTCGTTGAGCCCCACGTTGAGCGCGGGCATGCCGGTGAGGCGGATGTGGAAGCCCGGGGCCTCGTGCCGCGCGACGATGTCTTCGAGCGCGTGGAACACCTTCACGCTGTCCTGCTCGCCCATGAACTGGGTGCGCAGCACGACCACCGAGTGCCGGCCCTCGCGGCCGACGACCTGGCCGACCAGCGTCGCGTCGCCGAGGGTGCGCTGCTTCAGCGCGGGCAAGTCGGCCTCGGAGGGGAAGGGGTCCAGCAGCTCGCCGACCTCGATCCCGCCCGGCGTGCCGCGCGTCTGCCGCACGTTCACCAGCGAGGTGATCTGCTCGACGATCGTGCCGCCGGCCACACCCGCCCAGTCATCGAGGGCCGACTCCGGCTTCTTGGCGCCCGCGGGCGCCGCCTCGCCCCAATCGTCACCGCCGAAGTCGCCGAACGCGTCGGCCACGGGATCGACGGCTGGCTTGGCCTTGGGGTGGGCCGGGACGTTCGGCTCGCGGTGGCGCTTGCGGTCCCGATCGGCGCGCCGCTCGCCGAGGGTCTCGACCTCGACGTCGAGCTTGGCCAGCTCGTCGTGCAGGGCGCGCAGGCGCTCCAGGTACGGCATCGTGAAGACGTCGCCCTCGACGAGCACCATGAACATGTCGTCGCGACCGAACTCGTCGCGGTACTCCTCGAGCACCTGCTGGCTCTCGGAGTGATTGGCTGCGAAGGACTCGACGCTGGTGTCGACGGTGAGGCGCGTGGCGATCGACCACAGCGAACCCGCGGTGAGGGCGAGGCTGATGAGGATCACCCATACGCGGAAGCGGACCACCAACTCGGCCAGGGCCAGGAGGTAGGGGTTGATCGGCTCCTCGTGGGGGAGCTTCTGCTTGGGTAGCTCGCGCATCGTCACTCTCGGCCGCGTCGGCGCATCTTGGGGTGCGCTGGCGCGCGTTGCAAGCGTCGGTCCCGAGGCCCGCGCGCTTTGGCCGGTGTGCGATGCCACGGTCCAGTGGCCGGGCGCGGCGAAGCGCCGCGGCGCGGGCGGCGCGGGGCCAAACAGTGCTCACGCGGGCGATTGCCGCTGGTTTCGCTGATCCCTTGGCGTCGGGTCCAACGCGCCGGCCGCGGCGAACGCCTCGGAGTGGGGCGACGACGACCTGGCCTCCCGGGGGCGTCCTCGGACGTGCCGAGGACGCGGGCTGCGACCCCGGCCAGCGCGCGGTGCGCGGCCGCGGCCTGCGTCTGCCTCGCCGGGTCCTGCGCCCTGCCCTGATCCGACGGCCCTTCAGTCCTCGTCGGGATCGATGTCCAGCATCGGGAGCGGATCGCCCCCGGCCACCTCGGCGGGCACGCCCAGGTAGTCATGCAGCAGGTGCGGGTTGGTGGGCTCGCGCCGGAAGCCCGCGTCGCGACTGGGCAATCCGAGCATCTCGCGCGCCGCGGGCGACAGGCCGAAGACCTCCGCCAGCGCGGCCAGGGCGTCGCCGAGAGGGGCTGTGCCCGGGTAGCGGTCGCGCGCTCTCGGGGCCATCGCGCGCAGCACGACGGGGTCGAGGTAGGCGGCCAACTCGGCGTCGGCGCGCTTCCACGATGGCGGCGTGATGACCTTGACCCCCTCGGCGTCGATGCGCGGCGGCGTCTCGCTCGTCAGCAGGTGGTACAGGAGGGCGCCGAGGGCGAACTGATCGTCGGCGGCCGTGGGTCGAGCGTCGCGCGGGCGGTCCGGTGCGTAATAGGCGCGCGCGCCGCGCGGGCTGGCGATCAGCAGCTCCGAGAGGCCTCGCGCCAGCCCGAGGTCGAAGATGACCGGGCGGTCCGGGTCGTCGCCGAGCGGGTCGAGCAGCAGCGTCGTCGGGCGCAGGCTGCCGAGGAACACCCCCTGCGCGTGGGCCGCGGCCAGCAGGTGCGCGGCGCGGTGACCGATCTCGGCGACGCGCCGCTCCGAGAACACGCCGTCGCTCTTGATCACCTGCGTCAGCGACCGCCCCCGGAAGGGGCCCAGCACCATGTACACCGCCTCGCCGGCGATGTGGCCGCCGTGGAGCGGCACGAGCAGATCGGCGGGCAGAGCCTGATTGCGCTCGGCCTCGCGCTGAATCCAGCGCAGGTAGCGCGCCGTCTGGCCGGGCGCCAAGTCCATCGCCAGCAGCGTGAGGACGCCCTCGCGATCAGACGCGGACACGTCGTAGGCGGTGCCCACCTTCCAGCGCCCGATGACGCGCCGCACGCGATAGCGCCCCCCGACCGGGGTGTCGGCGACCAGCTCGTGATGATGACCCTGCTGTGTCATGGGGCTGCTGTATCACACCTCAGGCGGCGTCGAGCACCGCGCGCAGAAGGTCGGGGCGATCGGTCATGATGCCGTGGACGCCGAGCCCGACGAGCCGGCGCATCTCGTCCTCGTCGTCGATGGTCCAGACGTTGACCCACACGGCGTGCTGGGCGGCCCGGGCCATCAGGGCGGGCGTGACGAGGTGGACGCCCTCCCACTCGGCCGGCATGTCGGCCACCGTGAAACGGCGGTCGTGCGCCACGTCGTGTCCGGCGAGGGCGGCCATGACCCAAGTGGTGAGCGAGCCGCGCGGCATGAAGTGCGTGGCCTCGGGCAGGGCCTCGCACAGGGCCATCCCGACGGCGTCGTCCGTGCTGCCGCAGCACAGACGCGGGGCCGCGTCGAAAGCGCGGATCACGGTGACGAAGTCGGGGATCAGCGTGGGGTCGTCGGGCTTGAGATCGATGTTGAGGCGCAGTCGGGGGAAGGCCGTCAGCAGGTCCTCCAGGCGTGGGATGCCGATGCCGTGGCCCGCCAACTCCGGGTGCGTGGCGGTCGCGTCGAGGCGGCGGATGGCGTCCCACGTGAGCTCGGCGATCGCGCCGGTCCCATCGGTGCAGCGGTCGACGGTGGGGTCGTGGCTCAGCACGAGGACACCGTCGGCGGTGCGATGCAGGTCGGTCTCGATGGCGTCGGTGCGGTGATCGCGCACCGCACGCTCGAACGCGTGGAGCGTGTTCTCCGGGTAGAGCGCCGCCCCGCCCCGGTGAGCGATGTGAGCGGTGGGCGTGAGACCAGCGAAGCACGGCATGGGGAGAGTGTCGTCCGGGGCCCGTCCGGGCGCAAGGAGGGAGGCAGCCGGGGCGCGGCGCGATTGAAGAACGGCCCCGCAAAGCGTAGGTTGTCGGCCTTCGAACCGACGCTCTCAAAAGGAGACCAGGCGATGGCGAAGCAGGATCCCTTCCACGCGGCGAAGACGCTCGACACCCCCCTCGGGGCGCTGCGGGTCTACGATCTCAACGCCCTCGACGCGGCCGGCGTCGGTCACGTCGACAGGCTGCCCTACTCGATCAAGGTGCTGCTCGAGGCGGTCCTGCGCAACGTCGATGGCTTCGCCATCACCGAGGAGCACGTGCGGGCGCTGGCGTCCTACGACGCGAAGGCGGTCGGCGAGACCGAGATCCCCTTCATGCCGGGGCGGGTGGTGCTGCAGGACTTCACGGGTGTGCCCGCGGTGGTCGACCTCGCGGCCCTGCGCAGCGCCATGGAGCGCTTGGGCGGGGACGTGCAGAAGGTCAACCCGCTGGTGCCCTGCGATCTGGTCATCGACCACTCGGTGCAGGTGGATCACTTCGGCAGCGCGGAGGCGCTCGACCTCAACGTCGAGGTCGAGTTCGAGCGCAACCGCGAGCGCTACGCGTTCTTGAAGTGGGGCCAGCAGAGCTTCCGCAACTTCCGGTGCGTGCCGCCGGCCACCGGCATCGTGCACCAGGTCAACCTCGAGTACCTGGCCGACGTGGTGCTGCGGAAGGACGA
The DNA here is from genome assembly GCA_937896275.1 of uncultured Myxococcales bacterium. Classification (GTDB taxonomy): domain Bacteria; phylum Myxococcota_A; class Bradymonadia; order UBA7976; family UBA1532; genus JACKDN01. Next base: position 5,183 of record CALBMW010000470.1, on the reverse strand, counting down.
GGACGGGGTCGTGGTGGCCTACCCCGACTCCTGCGTCGGGACGGACAGCCACACCACGATGATCAACGGCCTGGGCGTGGTGGGCTGGGGCGTGGGCGGCATCGAGGCCGAGGCGGTGATGCTCGGCCAGCCCATCTACATGCTCATCCCCGAGGTGATCGGCTTCGAGCTGACGGGGGCGCTGGCCGAGGGAGCCACGGCGACCGACGCGGTGCTGACCGTGACCCAGATGCTGCGGAAGCGGGGCGTGGTCTCGAAGTTCGTCGAGTTCTATGGCCCCGGCCTCTCCAACCTGTCGCTGCCCGACCGCGCGACCATCGCCAACATGGCGCCCGAGTATGGCGCGACGATCGGCTTCTTCCCGGTGGACGCGCAGACGACCGCGTACCTGCGCAACACGGGGCGCGACGAGGCGCTGGTGCAGACGGTCGAGGCCTACTGCAAGCTGCAGGGGTTGTGGCGCGACGACGCGCGGCAGGTCACCTACACCGACACGCTGAGGCTCGACCTGGGCGCGGTGCTGCCCTCGCTCGCGGGGCCGAAGCGGCCCCAGGACAAGATCCTGCTGTCGGACATGAAGGGGCAGTTCGGGCTCGACCTCGAGAAGACGTTCGGCGTCTCGGGCGGGCCGCGCAGGGTCGACTTCGAGTTGGGTGGCGAGACGCACACGCTGACCGACGGGTCGGTGGTGATCGCGGCCATCACGAGTTGCACCAACACGAGCAACCCCTCGGTGATGGTGGCGGCGGGCTTGGTGGCGCGCAAGGCTCGGGCGCGCGGGCTGACGCGCAAGCCGTGGGTCAAGACCTCGCTGGCGCCGGGCTCGCGGGTGGTGACCGACTACCTGGACCGGGCCGAGCTGAGCGCCGATCTGGACGCCATCGGCTTCCAGACCGTGGGCTACGGCTGCACGACGTGCATCGGCAACTCGGGGCCGCTGATCCCCGAGGTGGGCGACGCCATCCGCGCGGGCGACCTGGCTGCGGCGGCGGTGTTGTCGGGCAACCGCAACTTCGAGGGTCGCGTGAACCCGCAGGTGAAGCCGAGCTACCTGGCCTCGCCCCCGCTGGTGGTGGCCTACGCGCTCGCCGGCACGGTGGACATCGACCTGCAGCGCGAGCCCATCGGTCACGACCGCGATGGCGAGGCGGTGTTCCTGAAGGACATCTGGCCCAGCAACGCCGAGGTCCGGTCGACGATGCAGGCCTGCGTGACGCGGGAGCAGTTCGTCGACCGCTACAGCCGGGTCGACCAGGGCCCCGCGATGTGGCAGGCGGTCGAGGCCGACAAGAGCGACGTCTACGCGTGGGACGAGGCCTCGACCTACGTGCAGGAGCCCCCGTTCTTCGTGGGCATGACGCGCGAGGTGAAGCCCATCGAGGCCATCTCGGGCGCTCGGTGTCTGGTGAGGGTCGGCGACTCGGTGACGACCGATCACATCAGCCCGGCGGGGTCGATCGCCAAGGGCGGGCCCGCGGCGAAGTACCTCGAGGCGAACGGGGTGCAGCCGGCCGACTACAATAGCTACGGCTCGCGGCGCGGCAACGACCGCGTGATGACGCGCGGCACCTTCGCCAACATCCGGCTGCGGAACGAGTTGGCGCCCGGCACCGAGGGCGGCCTGACGACGTGGCAGGGCGAGGCGACGGGGGAGCTGAAGCCCGGGCAGGTGACGACGATCTACGACGCCTCGGTGGCGTACAAGGCGGCCGGCGTGCCGCTGGTGGTGCTGGCCGGCAAGGACTACGGGATGGGGTCGAGCCGCGACTGGGCGGCCAAGGGCACCTTCCTGTTGGGGGTCAAGGCGGTCATCGCCGAGAGCTACGAGCGCATCCACCGGTCGAACCTGGTGGGCATGGGCGTGCTGCCCCTGCAGTTCCCCGCGGGCCAGACGCGCGAGACGCTTGGTCTCACGGGCAGCGAGACCTTCGACTTCGCCGTGGGCGACGACCTGAAGGCCGGCGACGCGGTGACGGTGACGGTGATCCGGGCGGACGGGACGCGCTCCAAGTTCGACGCGCCCTGCCGAATCGATACGCCGGTCGAGGTCGAGTACTACCGCAACGGCGGCATCCTGCACACGGTGCTGCGGCGGATGGCCAGCGAGGGCTGAGGACGCGCGGTGCCGGTCGGGGTGCTGCCGGGGTGCCTGCCGGGGTGCCGGGCACTTCTTTCGGCTGCTGCTGCCGGGGTGCCGGGCACTTCTTTCGGCGGTGCTGCCGGTCGGGGTGCTGCCGGTCGGGGTGCCTGCGGTCGGGGTGCCGGGCACTTCTTTCGGCCGGGGTGCGGTCGGGGCGCCGGGCAGTTCTTTCGGCGGCGGCCTGGCGTCCTGCCGGGGTGTCAGGCACTTCTTTCTGCGGTCGGGGTGCCGGGCACTTCTTGGCTGGGGCACTTCTTGGCTGGGCACTTCTTGGCTCGTCGTACGCGCCGTGAGGAATGTCCGACTGCGCCTGTTCATCTGGGCGCGATTGGCCGACAGTGCCGCCATGCCACGACTCCAGCGACGGCCGAACGGGCCACCGAAGTCGGGCCTCCGCGCGCTGCTGCTCGTTGCGGCCTTGGCCGGGCCCTGCCTCGCGGCCCCACAGCCCGAGCGCGGCGCGGGCGTCGGTTTGATTGATCGCGCGCTGCGGGGCACGACCTCATCGCCCGCGGTGGCGTCGCTCGTCGAGGCCGTGTGCGGGGGGCAGGGCCGCGGAGTGGCCATTGAGGCCCTGTGCGCGGCGCCGCCGGCGACCGACCTGCGGGCGCTCCGTCATCGGCTCCTCGTGGCGCTCGCCGGGTCTCTCGCCGACGCCGCCGGGCCGCTGGATCGTCGTCTCGCGGCAGGGTTGCTCGCGTCGCTCATGCGGGGGCCGACCCGGGCCGAGGTCGCCGCCCTCGTCGCACGCGCGGCCGCGGCGGCCAAGGGGGCGCGCGCCGACGGTGTCTGGACGGCGGCCCGCCTGCTCGAGCGCTGGCGCCCGGGCGAGGTCTCGCTGGCCTGGGCGGAGGAGGTCCTTGGTGTGGTCGCGGCGAGCCTGGAGCCGCGGCGCCGCGTGGCCCTCGAACAACTCGACGCGCGGCTGCGGGCGGCGGAGGCCTTGCTCACGCGGCCGGTGTCGGACGAGGCGGATCTGCTCGCCCTGGCGACCGCGCTGGCAGGGGCCGTGGAGGCCGCTCTTGCAGCGGCGGGCCTGCCGAACCCGCCGTCTCTGGGCCCAGCGGTCGAGGCGGCCCGCGCTCTGGTCGTGGCCGATCTGCGGGCCGGCGTCATCGCCGCGCTCGCGCTGCTCGATCCCTCGGTGGCCGAGGGCGCCCTCGGCCGAGCCGCCCGCCTGCTCACCGCCGCGGATCCGGTCGCGGCGCTGCGTGCCGAGCTCTTGGGACCGTGGGCGGAGCCGCTCATCTTCGATTTCGCCGCCAACGTGCCCTACCTCGACGTGGGGAACCTGGACTTCGCCTTCGACGGCCACTTGCTGCTGGGCTATCAGTGGGCGCGGTGGGGCCTGTCCGGCCGGGCCGCGGTGCACGCCTACGATCTGGTCACCGACGCGCAGGTGGCCGACACCACCCAGCCCGAGGGCGAGCTGCACCTGTGGGGGAGCACCGCGCCTGGCGGCCCCTGGGCCTTCGAGGGTCGGCTCGAGTTGGGCGCGAGCCTGTACGACACCACCGTGATCCCGGTGGGGGGCGCCGACGGACGCGTCTTCGCCGAGGAGACGTCGACCACGTTCCGGGGGGCGCTGTTGTTGGGGGTGCGGCACGTCGCGCCGCGCCGCGCGTTGGCGCTGTGGCTGGGCGCCGGGGGCCAACTCGAGGACTACAGCGGGCTGAGCGTGGACGCCAGGGCGCGCGTCCGCGACGAGACCCGCGAGTCCAGCGGACTGCTGCTGCGGGGGCGCCTGCGCGCCCAGCAGGACCTGCTCGGCGACATCCTCAGCCTGCGGCTCGCCGTTGATCTGGTGCGACACGACCTTCAGCGGGCCGCGGTGAGCGTCTCGTTCGACACGCGCGAGGTGGACGCCGTGGAGCAGATCGAGCTGCGCGCGCGCTTGGCCCTGGATTGGCGAGCGGCGGCCCTCTTCGGCTTCGTGCCGGGGCTGGACGTGGGCCTCGACTGGGTGCGGGTCGATGACGCGGGGGGCTCGACCCAGACGCTCGTGCCTCTGGCCGGGGTGGGCCTGCGGCGCGTGTCCTTCTAGCGAGGACTCGTCGGCACCTGGGCGCTGCGGGCACCTCGGCGCCGCGGTCGGTCTGGGGTCTCACGGGCCGCAGCCAGCCGACCGCGGTGCAGCCGCGCCGAGGCGGCCATCGCGCACCTGAAGCGAAAGACCCGCCCCGGGACCGCAGCCCGCCGGTCAGGTCACGCCCGTGGCCCTCCAGAGGAGCTGGGGCCTTCACCGCACGTTGGTTGCCCAACTGACATGGCCTTGGTAAAAGTACAGCCGGTGTGCAGTGCACCATTCGGGGAGGCAAAGAGATGCGAAGCTTCGTGGGCGCCCTGTTTCTCGGCCTTCTCGGTGCACCCGCTCTGGCGCAGCAACTCGACGCCGACGCCGACGGGGTCGCCGACGCGGTCGACAACTGCCCCGACGCTTGGAACCCCGACCAGCACGACGACGATGGCGACGGGACGGGCGAGGCCTGTGACACCTGCCCCTAGTTCGCCAACGTCGGTCAGGCGGACGGGGACGGCGATGGGATTGGGGACGCATGCGATGGGTGTCCCGATGACCCACAGAAGGCACAGCCCGACGCCTGCGGGTGCGGGCAGCCCGACGACGACCGGGATGGGGACTCGACCCCGGACTGCGTTGACGGCTGCCCCGACAATCCGGCGAAGGATGACCCCGGCCTCTGCGGCTGCGACCTGAGCGACGAGGACTCCGACGGCGACGGGCCCATCGACTGCGAGGAGGAGTGCCCCCACGATCCCGCCAAGACCGAGGCGGGGACGTGTGGCTGCGGCGAGCCGGAGACGGACGGCGACGGCGACGGCTCCCCCGATTGCATCGACGGCTGCCCCGAGGATCCCCACAAGGCCGCGGGGGGCGCCTGCGGGTGCGGCCGGCCAGACACGGATGGCGACGGTGACGGCACCCCGGACTGCGGCGACGGCTGCCCCGAGGATCCCAGCAAGGTCGCCGGGGGCGCCTGCGGGTGCGGCCGGCCAGACACGGATGGCGACGGTGACGGCACCC
>CALBMW010000469.1 GCA_937896275.1 uncultured Myxococcales bacterium | reverse complement strand
CCGGTCGATCCGCCCACGCCGGGTTGGCCCACGCCCTGTGAGGCGGTGGCGGGTGCAGGACCCTCCTCGCAGGCCAGTGAGCCGGCCGTGAGGGCAGCGGTGAACAGCAAGGTTTGGTATCGCACCCGCGCAGGGTAGCGGCCGCTGGCGTGGACGGCAAATCGGCCGGCGCTCAGGCCGGCGCGACCGCGAAGCGACGGCGCCCCGCCAGGTGCACGGCCAGCGCGAGCAGTGGGCACAGGCCCCCGATCGCGAAGGCCGCGGGTGTGCCCAGCGCGTCGACGATGGGACCGAAGACCAGGCCGCCGAGCGCCAGGCCGAGGTCGAGGGCGAGCATGAACACGGCGAAGCCACGGGCGCGGTGCGTCTCGGGCACCAGGTCGCCCACCAGCGCGTTGACGGCCGGCACGTAGGAGCCGAAGCCCACCCCGTAGAGCACGCCGGCGGCGGCGTACACGAGGTCGTGGCCGCCCACGGCGATGAGCAGGCCGCCGGCGCTCAGGCAGCACAGGCCCAGGCGCACGAAGACGTGGCGGCTCCAGAGGTCGAAGCGGTGGCCCACGATCAGGCGGAAGGCAATGACGGCGATCGCGTCCAGCGCCAGGAAGGCCTCGACGCTCATGTGGCCCGAGTAGCCGACGAAGCGCCGCGGCAGGAACGCGGTGAGCGCGCCGTGCAACAGGATGGCGAGCAGGTGGCCCAGCACCACGACCCGCAGGCTGGGCAGGGCGAGCACCTCGAAGAGCGAGCGCCGGCCCGCGGGCAGTGTGGGCTTGGGCGGCTCGGCGATGCGGCCCACCACCAGCAGGCCCGTCGCCGCCAGCGCCGCGGCGGTGAAGAAGGTCACGTCGAAGGACCATTGGCGGGTGATCCAGGCGCCCGTCACCGGCCCGATGACCAGCGAGAGCGCGTTGATCGCGCCGAAATAGCCCAACACCTGCCCGCGCCGGCCGAGGGGCGCCAGGTCGGTGATCAGGCTGATCGCGGCGGTGCCGAGCAGGCCGAAGCCCATGCCCTGAAGGCCGCGCACGAAGACCACCTGACTCAGGCTGGTCAGGAAGGGGAAGAGGCCCGTCGCGAGCGCGGTGAGGGCGGCGGCCAGGGCCAGCGTGGGGCGGCGATCGCGGCCCTCCATCAGGCGCGCCGCGAGCGGGCGGGCCAGCAGCAGGCCCACCCCCACCGAGAAGGTCGTGGCGAAGCCGACCCCGGTCATCGAGTCGGCGAAGTTCTCGACCCACAAGGGGAAAACGGGCAGCAGCATGCCGAAGGCGACGAAGATCAGGAGCGACACGATGCAGACGGCGCCGATGTCGCGCCAGGGCGGCTCGCCCGGCGGCTCGGTCACGTAAAGGCTGCGCCGGGGACAGGCCGGGGATCGCCGTCGCGGTAGACGGCGCGGCCTTCGATCCAGGTGCTCAGCACGCGGCTGGCGATGTCCAGGGGCGGGCCGTCGAGCACCACCAGATCGGCGGAGAGCCCGGGCGCCACGCGGCCGATCTCGTCGGGCAGGCCGAGGATGGCGGCGGGGTGCGCGGTGATGAGGCGCAGCGCGCGGTCGGGGTGCATGCCGGCGCGGACGCTGAGGCCGGCCTGCACGGGTAGGTAGCCGACCGGCACGATGGGGTGGTCGGTCATGTGCGCGACCAGCACCCCGGCCTCGTCCAGCACGCGGGTCTGGGCAAAGTCGAAGTGCAGCTCCTCGCTGTGGCCGCAGCAGCGGAAGCCCGGCCCGAAGACGACGGCGGCGTCGGCGGCGACCACCTGTTCGAGCACGAAGTGCGCCTCGTAGCCGTGCTCGATGACCAGGCGCAGGCCGTAGCGCCGCGCCAGGCGGAGGGCGCTGAGGATGTCGTCCGAGCGGCTCGCGTGGGCGCGCACGGGGATCTCGCGGCGCAGGGCCAGCAGGAGCGTGTCCTTGCCGGCGTCGGCGGGGGTGCGGTCGTCGAGGGCGCGCTGCTGCTCGTAGCGCAGGGCCTCGTCGAAGGCTTCGCGAAAGAGGGCGGCGATGGCCATACGGGTCAGCGGCGCCCGGCCCGCCTTGACGCCGTGGCTGTGCTTGACGTTGGCGCCGAAGGCCACCTTGAGGCAGGCCGGCTGCCGTCGCGCCATCTGCTCGACGTCGCGGCCGTCGGTGCGCAGCACGACCCCGGTGCCCGAGATGACGTTGGCCGAGCCCGGCAGGACGCAGACGGTGGTGACGCCCGCGGCGCGCGCGCGGGCGAAAGCCACGTCGCCCGGCCAGACCGCGTCGAAGGCCTGCATCTCGGGGGTGACCGGGCGGGTCATCTCGTTGAGATCCTTCGACTCGTGCGGGAAGCCCTCGGGCATGACGCCCAGGTGCACGTGGGGATCGATGAAGCCCGGGCACAGGTGGCGGCCGGTCAGGTCGTGCACGACCGCGCCCTCGGGGAGGGGCCCGCCCGCGGGGCGAACGGCCTCGATCCGGGTGCCGCGCACGAGCACCTCGGCGTCGAGCAGCACGGCCGGGTCATCGGCGGTGTGGACCGTCGCGCCGCGGAAGACCTGCAGCAAGTTCACGGGTGCACCTCGTAGCGGCAACCGGCCGCCAGCGGGCGCGCGAGCCGCGCCAGATCGACGCGCGCCGCGCGGCGCATGGGGTGGGAGGGCGTCAGCACGGTCAGCTCGAAGCCGCGGGGGTGGGCGTCGGCCACGGCCGCCACGACGCCCTGCACCGACGCGGGCAGGCCCACGCGTGGCGCGCCACGTCGCGTCTCGACCACCGTCGGCGTCCAGCCCGCCAGCGTGAGCAGCAGCCCCGGGGTGTGGGCGTAGTGGGCCTTCACGGCGGGCTCCTGGCAGCCGTCGACGAACTGCAGATCGGCCTTGCGCAACAGCGGCTCGAGGGCGCCGAGGGTGCGGCGGTCGGGGATGTGCAGTACCAGCAGCCAAGCTTCCACGGGTGCGGGTTGTAGCACGGACGCGCGGCGCCGCGATGGGTCATCGCGGAAGGCGCGGCGCGGCCTCCGGCGGACCGGGGATGATCTGGACGGTCGACGCGGTTAACGTGTGCGGCCGTGAAGACGCGACGCGAAATCTTGCGCTTGGGCTTGGTGGGCACCGGCGCCCTCATCGTGGGCAACACCCTCTCGGGGTGCCGCGCGAGCGGGGGGCGTGGGGCCGCGCTGGCCGACGCCATGGGGCGCTACGGGAAGCTCGGGCCGCCCGACGCGAACGGCCTGCGGCTGGCGCCCGGCTTCACGGGCCGCGTCGTGGCGATCACCGGGGCGCGACCGGCGGTGGACTCGAAGTACCTGTGGCACGCGGCGCCGGACGGCGGGGCCGTCTTCGGCACGCCCGACGGCGGCTGGATCTACGTGTCCAACAGCGAGGTCAGCCCCAACGGCGGCGTGGGCGCGCTGCGCTTCGCGCCGGACGGCCGCGTCGTCGACGCCTATCGCATCTTGTCGGGCACGCACCTCAACTGCGCCGGCGGGCCCACGCCGTGGGGCACCTGGCTCAGCTGTGAGGAGCATGATCGCGGCCGGGTGCACGAGTGCGATCCCACCGGCGCGCGGCCCGCGGTCGTCCGGCCCGCGCTCGGAGTCTTCCGGCACGAGGCCGCCGCGGTCGATCCCGTGGGGCGCTGCGTCTTCCTGACCGAGGACCAGCCCGACGGGCGCCTGTACCGCTTCGTCGCCGCCGGTCCGGTCGAGGATCTGGACCATGGGCACCTCGAGGCGGCCGAGGTCAGCGCGTCCGGCGACGTGCGCTGGCACAAGGTGCCCGATCCGACGGCCAGCGCCCTGGCGACCCGTCACCAGGTGGCGCGCAGCACCGCCTTCAACGGGGGAGAGGGGGCCTGGTATCACGCCGGCGTCCTGTACTTCACGACCAAGGGCGATGATCGCGTCTGGGCGCTCGAGACGGCGCGCAACGTGGTGCGCCTCATCTACGACGACGACAGCTTCGAGGCGCCCCCCCTGCGGGGCGTGGACAACGTGACGGTCAACGCCCGCACCGGCGACGTGCTGGTGGCCGAGGACCTGGGCTCGATGCAGTTGGTCGCGGTGCCGCCCGACGGCCGGCCGCGCCCGGTCGTGAAGATCGTGGGGCACGACACCTCGGAGATCGCGGGCCCAGCCTTCGATCCCAGCGGGACGCGCCTCTACTTCAGCTCGCAGCGCGGCAGCGACGGGCGCGGGGTGACCTACGAGGTCAGCGGGCCCTTCGGGGGGTGAGGGGTCGGGGGGGCCGTGGGCTGAACCCGCCGCCGCAGCCGCAGCGCTGATCACGGCTGGCGTGGCCGCGGGCGGCAGCAGCCCCGCCTGGCAGGGTGGAGCTATGCGAACCGCCACAAACGGCCCCGGCGTAGCAGCCCGAGCGCCGCGCTGACC
>CALBMW010000468.1 GCA_937896275.1 uncultured Myxococcales bacterium | reverse complement strand
CGCCCGGTGAGGCCAGCGTGCCGGCGCGCCCACGCCCGCCGGCCCCGGCGCGCAGGCGCACGCGCCGCAGCGTCAGCCAGTCGCCCACCGACTCGGCCACCAGCGCCACCGAGCTGTCGCCGCTTCGCCCGTCGGCCGCCTGCACCACGACGTTGTCGAGCAGCGTCGGCCCCTCCAGATCGCGATACCGAAGGACCACGGCGGGGCCGGTCAGCACGGTGGGCACGGTGTCGACGTCCACGCGGGTGTAGAGCCCCGCGTTCTCGAGGTAGCCGCCGTGCAGCGCCACGCCCGAGGGCACCGTCACCGTGCCCGCGAGGCGGTGCTCGCCGACCGACAGGTAGACGGGCCAACCGCTCATCGCAGCCACGTCGACGGCGTGGCGGAGCGTCGCGAAGGGGGCGGCCGCGGAGCCGTCGGCGTCGTCCGAGCCTCCGTCGGCGGCCACGAAGACCGCCGCGTCGAGCTCGCCGTCGACCCCGTCGCAGTCCTCGTCGGTGAAGCTGAGATCGGGCGGATCGGGGGCGGCGGGGTTGCACTCACAGCCGTTCCTGACGTCTGCGTCGCGGTCCTGGAAGCGCGCCAGGCACTCGCCCACCGCGCACCGCCCCGCGACGCAGGCCGGCACGGCGTTGGGCACGTCGCAGACCACCGCGCAGCGGCCACAGTTCGCCGAATCTGTTTGAAGATCAAAGCCTTCGTCGACGCCCCCGTCGCAGTCGTCGTCCTGTTGATTGCAGACCTCGGCCTCCACGGGGCGCGCGCGCACGTTGCAGGTCACGCGGGTCGGGTCCTCGGGATCGCAGATCGAGGTGCCATGCACCACGCACAGGCCGGCGCCGTCGGTGCAGGGCGTCCCGAGCGCGGCGAAGCCCTCGTCGGTGCTGCCATCGCAATCGTCGTCGAGCGCGTTGCCGCAGCGCTCGAGCGCCGGCGGACCGGCCTGGCCGGCGCACAGCGTGCCCCCGTCGGCGCCACACGCCACGGTGCCGGCCCGGGCGCAGGCCCCCTGCCCCACCATGCAGACGTCGCCCAGCCCGAGATCCTCGTCCGTGTCGCCGTCGCAGTCGTCGTCGAGGTTGTTACAGCGCTCGGCGGCGGGCAGCCCCACGTCGACGCCACAGAGGGCGGCGCCGGCGTCCCCGCAGACCACGCGCCCGACGCGACCGCACAGCCCCAGGCCGACGGTGCAGGCGTCACCCGCCGCCGCCCGGCCATCGCCCAGGGCGAGGTCCTCGTCGGTGGCCCCGTCGCAGTCGTCGTCCTGGCCGTTGCAGTCTTCCTCGGCCTCGCCCGGCAGGCGCACCGGCGCGCCACCGTCGTCGAGGCAACCGCCGTACGCGAAGCCCCCGCCCGGCTGCTCGACGCAGGCCTGCATGCCCAGGCCGCAGGCTCCCACGCCGGCGCCGCACCCCATGGCGGCGCCCGGCTCGCAGGCGCCCGAGAGGCCCTCGTCGGTGCTGCCGTCGCAGTCGTCGTCGACGCCGTTGGCGACCTCCTCGGCAGGGCTGCCCGCCACGGCGTCGCAGCCCGCGCCACCACCCCCGAGGCACGCGACGTGGCCCTCGCGCGCGCAGCCACCGACGCCCGCCGCGCACGCGGCGCCCACGTCAAAGCCCTCGTCGACCTGGCCGTCGCAGTCCTCGTCGCCGCCTTCGCAGGCCTCGGCCGGGGCTTCGCGCGCCCAGGTCGGGGTGCAGTCGGCCGCGCTGACGTCCAGCCCACCGTCGGCCGCGGGGGTCACCGTCACCCCCACGCGCAGCACGCAATAGGTGCCCCCGTCACAGGGCGAGTCGGGGCGAACGCCACCGTCGGTGCACACGCCCCGCCCGGCCGCCTCGAGCACGAAGAACGCGCCCTCGGTGGGCCCCGCGGGAGAGACGAGGGTGCCCTCGCCGAAGCCCGCCCGGGTCGTGAAGTCCAGGACCGCGGCGCCCTCGTCGGTCACGAGACAGCCGATCAGGTCTGCGCCCCCCGCACCGACGCCCCCTGCACCGACGCCCCCCGCACCGACGCCCCCGCGCGCCGTCATCGAAGCGCCGCAGGCCGCGCCGCCGAGGCAAGGGAGGTCCAACCGCAGGGCCGCCCCCTTGGGCGCGACGCATCGGCCCGCGACGCAGGCCCGCGCGTCTGGGCAGGGATCGTCCGTGAAGCACTCCGGTCGGGCGTCATCGACGGGCAGACAGCCGGCCATCGCGAGCGTCGCCAGCACGGCCAAGCCCCAGCCACGCCGCTCCTCGCCGGCCCACCTCGTCACGCCTGCGCTTCCCAACCGGTCACTCCCCACACCACGCCGTGGTGTTAGCACCGCGTGGTCGGCCGAAGAAAGTTCGTTGAAAATGATCCCACGCCCCGAACCCGCTATAAGGGAAGGTGGCGCCTTGGCGCCGTAGTTTTCCAGCACAGGTGGAACGGATGATTGACGCGCTCCTCGGCACCACCATCGACGGCCGCTACCGGCTCATCGAAGTGGTCGGCTCGGGGGGCATGGGCGTCGTCTATCGGGCCGCCGACGAGCGGCTGAGCGATCGTCCCTGCGCGGTCAAGCTGCTGCTCGGCACCTCGATGGATCCCGAAGAGGGCGAGCGCTTCGAGCGCGAGGTGCGCATCATCGCGCGCCTCCGCAGCGCCCACGTCGTGGGCGTGCTGGACACCGGCATCACCCCCGAAGGCCGCCGCTACATCGTCATGGAGTTGCTCGAGGGCGTGTCCCTCGCCGGCCTGCTCAAGCACGGCGGGCCCGTCGAGGCGACCCGCGCGGTGCGCATCATCCGCGGCGTGCTGGCCGGGCTGGCCGAGGCCCACGAGCACGGCGTCGTGCACCGCGATCTCAAGCCGGCCAATGTCTGGGTGACGCGCGCGCGCACCGGCGAAGAGCTCTCCAAGGTGCTCGACTTCGGCATCGCCAAGGACGCCCGCGACGGCGAGGATCTCACCGGCGCGAGCATGGTGATCGGGACGCCCAAGTACATGGCGCCCGAGCAGTTCCGCAAGCAGCCGTCCGACAACCGCACCGATCTCTACGCCGTCGGCCTGCTGCTGTACCAGATGCTCTACGGCGAGGCCCCGTTCACGGCGCGCAACACCGTGCCCCAGGCGCTGCACGACATGCCCGACGACTTCAAGGTCGGGTGGCTGCACCTCAACCAGCCGCCCGCCGCGCTGCCGGTCGCGCCCGATCTGTGGGCCGTGCTGGCGCGCCTGCTCGCCAAGAAGCCGGACGATCGCTACGGCAGCGCGGAGGAGGTGCTCGACGCGCTCTCCCCCGGCGCGGCGGCGGGGCCGCTGGTGCCCGACGGGACGGCGCCGGGGCCGGGGTCGCCCTCGGGCGTGTCTTCGACCACGGGCTTCCCGGTGATGGGCGAGAGCCTCGCCGGCCTCACGCACGCGCGCCGTCCCAAGAGCAACGGTCGGCTGATCGCGACGATCGCGGCGTCGATCGTGGTGACCGGCGCCCTCGCGGCCGCGTGGGTGCTCACGGGGGGCGACGCCGGTGACACGGCCGCCGCGCGGGGGGCAGCGGCGATCTGCACCGTGGTGCTGCGCAGCGAGCCGCCGGGCGCCGTGATCACGGTGGGCCCGGACGTGAAGGGGGCGACGCCGGCCGAGTTCGAGCGGCCGTGTGACGAGAAGTGGATGGTGAAGCTCGAGAAGAAGGGCTTCAAGGATCACTCGGAGGTCGTCGCGGGGCAGACGCGCAAGCAGATCATCGAGGTGACG
>CALBMW010000467.1 GCA_937896275.1 uncultured Myxococcales bacterium | reverse complement strand
CTGGGTGGGCGCCGCCGCGACCACCGCGCCCGCCGCCACGCAGGCCGCCTGGGTGGGCCTCTTCGACCAGGTGGCCGACGCGCTGCGCGCCGGGCGGCTGAGCGATCGCACCGAGGCGGTGAGGGCCGCCGTCGAGGCCGTGCTGTCCGATCGAATGGGCGACCTGGACGCGGCGACGCGGAGCACGCTCAGCGGGCAGGTGGCGGCGGCACTGCTGGAACAGCCCGCGGTGGCCGCGCGCCTCGATCGCCTGCTCGGGATCGGGGGGGGCGAGCCCTGAGATCCCTGCTCCGTTGCGCCGCGCTCCTGGCTCCTCTTCCGCTGCTGCTCGCCGTGTCCCGGGCGGCGCCGCCCCCCGCCATCGTGGTGGTGCTGCCCACGTCCGCGGCCGACGACGCGGCGGCCGTCGAGCGCCTCTGGTCGGCCCGCGCCGCCGTCCGCGACCTCGAGGGCCTGGCGCTGGTCGACGTCGTGGGCCTGCTCGGCGCCGGTGACGAGCCCGCCCCCGATCTCGACGGCGCGAAGGCCTCTCTCGAGGAGGCCCGGGCCGCCTTCGAGGAGCTCGACGTCGAACGCGCGGCCGACCTGGCCTTGGCGGCGGCCGGCGTGCTCTCGATCTTCCCCGACGGCGCGGCCGACGCGCGCGTCGCCCTCGAGTTGCTGGAGCGGGCCTGCGGCGCTCGCCGCGACGACGCGGGCGCCTCCCGGGCGATCGGGCTGCTGCGCCGCCTCGATCCCGATTACGCCGTCTCGTCCGACGCTGCCCCCACCCGGCGCAAAGCCGACGAGGCGGCCCGGGCGGCGAGCTTGGGCCTGCCGGGGCGCGTTCGAGTCGAGACCTTCCCGCTGTCGGGCGCCCTCTTCGTCGATGGCCGCTGGGTGGGGGCGAGCCCGGCGCTGCTCACGCTCAGCCCCGGCCCCCACCTGTTGGTGGTCGACGCCGACGGCTACCGGCGCGAGGTGCGGGTCCTGCAGGTGCCCTCGGACGGTGGCCTCGCGGTCGAGTTGGAGATGGGCGTCGCGCGCAAAGGACCGTTGCTGTCCGAGATCGGCGCCGGCCTGGCCGACCAGGCGGAGCAGGAGACCATCGGCCGCCCGCTCCGCGACGTCCGCTCCCTGTTCCTGGCCGATCAGGCGATCCTGCTCGCGGCGGTGAAGGGCGTGTGGCGGGTCGACCTCTACGACCTGAAGGCCGGGCGCCGGGTGCGCCGCGCGATCCTGCCCGCTGACCGCGATCCGGCGGACGCGGCCGCCGCGGCGGTGCGCGCGCTCTACCGCGGCCTCGATCCGCGAGCCCCGGGGCTGGCGGCCCCCGACGTCGAGCCGGAGCCGGTGGCGGGCACGCCCTACTACCGTCGCTGGTGGTTCTGGGCAGGGGTCGCGGCCGGGGTGGTCACCGCCGTCGCGGTCCCGATCGCCGCGCTGAGCGAGGACGCCAAGGGCCTGAAGCGGCGCGACGGCCGAGGTGCCCTCATCCTTCGCTTCTAGACTCGAACAAACGCTGAATTTACGGGTACTTGCGGAAGGTTGTCTCACCCGGCTGGATCACGATCGAGATCGTGTCGCGGTAGGTCGGGGGCTCCTCGCGCACGAGCGTCACGGTGTGCGTGCCGGGCGGCAGCGGGTGCTTGAGGATCGGCGTCCAGCCAAGGTCCTGGCCATTGACGAAGGCCCGGCTCGGGGGCTTCGCCATCAGCTTCAGGAAGCCCTCGCGGACGTCGGCTGGCGGGCTCGGGGGCGGGCGCACCGTCACGACCGTGCCGTCGACCCCGGGGCAGTCCTCGCCTCGGCAGGGGGCGTCATCGGTCGGTGGCTCGTCCCGCGGCTTGTCGATGACCACGCGGCGCGGCGAGGGGCGAACCGGCGTCGGGCGAGGTGTGGGCAGCGCCACGGGCGACGCGCTCAGCGACACCACCTCGGTCGCGCGCCGCTCGAAGTACTGGGGCAGCGTGCGCTCGGTGGACTCGAAGCCCGCGCGCTCGACCCGCATGATCACGCCACCGCGATTGGGGATCTCGTGCCGTGAGGCACCCTCGAGCGTGATCTTGTCGCCACCCGGGACGATCAACGTGATCCGCGCGTCGTCGGGCTCGGGCAAGAACGCCACGGTCACCGCCTCGGGCGCCAGTCGGATCGGCGGCAGCTCGTTCTCGACGTCGGGCTGGATGTCGACCGTGGCCTTCCAGTCGAGGAAGCCGGGCATCTCGACTCGGAAGCCGTGCCGGCCGGACGGAACGCGGTCGGTCCGCAGGGGCGTGCGGTCGATGAGGCGACCGTCGACGTACAGCCGCGCGCCGCTGGGATCCGACTCGACCGCGACCCCCGTCACCTTTCGCTCGGGCGCCAGCTCGATGGGCAGCGTGCGCTCCTCGCCGTTGGCCACGGTGAGCGTTTGCTCGGCCGGCTCGTAGCCCGGCGCGGTGATCCGGATGCGGTGCTGCCCGGCGGCGAGGCCGGCCAGCTTCACCGGGGTCGGGCCATCGTGCATGCGCTGGCCGTCGACGTAGAGCTGCACCTGCGCCGGCGTGGTCTGCACCACCAGCGTCGCGGCCGCGGGCGGCGAGGCGAGCCGGAGCACCGCGACGGCGCCCACGCCCACCGCCAGCAACGCCACGATGACCAGCACCGCCAGTCGCTGCCGGGTGTTGTCGCGACGCCGGAACTGGTCGCGCCCAAGGCCCAGATCGGCCGGCATCGGCGAATCGAGGCCGCCGACGGGGCCCGCGCGGGGGGCTGCGCCGAGGGCGACGGGCCCCGCGGGCGCCGCCGCCGCGAGCCGCTTGCTCGGTGTGTGGCTCCGGGCCTGCGCCTGGCCGAGGACGAAGGCCGGCTCGGGCGTGGCAGCCCGCCCGGCGGCCGCAAAGTCGATGCCCGCCAGCACTTGCGAGGGGCTCTTGTCCCAGACATGGGTCTCGAGCTCGTCCTCCTCCCACGAGAGGGCGGGAAGGTCGGGCTTGGCGGCCGCCGCGGGCGCCGGCTGCTCGACCGACTCGGGCACCGACGACGCGCGGCGGGCCTCGGGGATCGTTCGCCGCGCGAAGTCGCGGAACTCGCCCAGCCGGACCTGCTCGTCGCGCAGCTCGCGGTCGAACTGGCGCTTCATGAAGCCCGCCAGATCCTTGCGCGCGTAGAAGGACCCCGACTGGTAGAGGAACTTCTGCAGGGCGTCCTGGAGCTCGCTCGCCGACTGGTAACGCTCGTCGGGGTTGCGCGACAGGCCGCGCAGCACGATGCGCTCGAGCTCCGGCGGGATATCGCGGTTGATCGCCGTCGGCCGTCGGATGTCGACGTTGCGGACCTTCTCGAGCGTCGAGAAGTCGCTCTCGCCCTGGAAGCAGCGCTCGAGCGTCAGGAGCTCGTAGAGCACCACCGCCAGCGAGAACAGGTCCGAGCGCCGGTCGATGGGCTTGCCCCGCACCTGCTCGGGGCTCATGTAGCCGAACTTGCCCTTGAGGATGCCCGCCTGGGTCTTGCTCGCCTTGCCCGCCGCCTTGGCGATGCCGAAGTCGATCAGCTTCACCTCGCCGTCGTAGCTCACGATGATGTTCTGGGGCGAGACGTCGCGGTGCACCAGGTTGAGCGACTCCTGCCGCTCGTTCTTCTTGCTGTGGGCGTACTCGAGGGCCTCGCACACCTCTTTCACGATGTGACAGCACATCGGGATGTCGAGGCGTTGGGTGCGATTGCGGGCGCGGTCCCAGATGGATCGCAGGTCCTTGC
>CALBMW010000466.1 GCA_937896275.1 uncultured Myxococcales bacterium | reverse complement strand
TGGGGGGCGGAGGTCTTTCGGACAGCGGCGCAAGGTCGTGCAGGAAAACGACGTGGGGGCCAAAAGAAGTGGGCGACACCTATGCCGGGAAAACGACGTGGGGGCCAAAAGAAGTGGGCGACACCTATGCCGGCGGGGAAAACGACGTGGGGGCCAAAAGAAGTGGGCGACACCTATGCCGGTGCGGGCGACACCTATGCCGGTGCGGCGGACTCTTCGTCAGGCCCCGCTGCGCCCCCGCTGCGGTTGACATGATGGCCGTACATGATAGCCTCCCCACCATGAGCGCGAAGACCGATACGACCGCGATCACCGAGCGTGGTCAGACCTCAATCCCGGCGGAGCTCCGGCGTGCGCTCGGCCTTCAGCCCGGCATGCGACTGAGCTGGGAGGCCGTCTCCGATACCGAGATCCGGCTCCACGTGCTGCGCACCCCGGTGGCGGCGGATCCGGTCGCCATGCTCGGGTTCGCGCGCCGGTTCCGCGCGAGTCGGCGGACCGCCGATTGGATGAAAGAGCTTCGCGAGGGCGACGACTGATGTGGGTTGTCGACACTTGCGTGTTGATCGATGTGCTCGAGGACGACCCGGAGTTCGGACGTGTGTCGGCGGACTCGCTCGCGGGGCACTTGCACGACGGGCTGGTCGTGTCGCCCATCACCTACGCCGAGCTGTCTCCGGCGTTCGGCGGGTCCTGCATCCTTCAGGACGAGTTCCTCGGTGGGATAGGCGCGGGCTGGAAGGAGCTGTGGACCGCCGCGGACACGCTGGCGGCACATCGCGCCTGGGGCGTCCATGTTGCCCGTCGCCGGGCGGGAGCCGCTCAGAAGAGGCCCATGGCAGACGTGCTGATCGGGGCATTCGCGACTCGATTCATGGGCCTCATCACGCGCAACACGAAGGACTTCCGGCAGCACTTTCCTGCGCTCCGGCTCGTCGACCCATCCGGTAGGCGCTGATCTTGTCGGATCGCTCTCTCGCGGCTTGACTTCGGCTATTTGCCCGGGGTGGGACTCGAACCCACATGCCTCACGGCGAGCGATTTTAAGTCGCCTGCGTCTACCGATTCCGCCACCCGGGCGTGGGGCGCCATCGTTGCTCGACGCCCTCACCGGGTCAACCCCGACGCCAGGGCCGCGGTCGCTCCATTGACCTCGCGGCGCACGTCCGCGATCCTGCCCGCCGTCCACGGAGGTGCCGATGTCCGTCTCGCAACATGCTCTCAGTCGCGCCGTGGTCGGGGCGGCGAGCGTCCTGCTCACCACGCCGGACCTCGATGGGGACTCGGTCGGGTCGATCGTCGCCCTGCATCGCGCGATCTCGCGGCGGTGGCCCGAGAAGTCTCTTCGGGTCGTCGTGCCCGAGGCGTCGCCGGCGCGTTACCGGAGCCTGACCGAGGGGGTCGCGTTCGTGCGGGCCGGCGGGCCGGTGGAGGCTGTCGACCTGGCGCTGGTCGTGGACGGTGGGCCGGAGCGCCTGGGGGCGGCCGCGCCTCACTTCGCGGCGGCGCGGGTTCGCGGGATGATCGACCATCATCGGTCCTCGGACGTCTCCGTCGTCGACGTGGCGCTGCTCGACTGGGCGGCCGCGAGCACGACCGAGTTGGTCCTTCAACTCTGCGATCGCTGGGGGGTATCGCTCGATCGGTCCCTGGCCGCGCCGCTCTTCGCCGGGCTCGCCTTCGACACCAGCGTCTTTCGCTATCGGCTGACCAGCCCGCGGGCCCTGCGCGCTGCCGCCCGGCTGCTCGAGACCGGCATCGATCACGCGGGCATCGTCGAGCAGGTGCTGCTCCAGCAGTCAGAGGGCAAGGCTCGACTGCGCGCGCGTGTGATCGATCGCATGCACCTCGAGGCTTCGGGGCGCCTCGCCTGGTCACACGTGGCCGCGAGCGAGAGCGCCGGGGTCGACACGGGCGGCCTCGTCGACGATCTCGTGTTCATCGAAGGCGTCGAGGTCGGCCTGCTCTTCGTCGAGCGTGGTCCCGAGCGCGTCAAGCTGTCACTGCGCAGCCGGGGCGGCGTCGACGTGGCGAGCCTGGCGCAGACGCTGTCCCCTCGCGGCGGCGGCCACGCACGGGCCGCGGGCGCCACGGTCGCGATGGACCTGGCGACGGCCTTCCGCGATCTGGTGCCCCGCGTGGCGGCGACCCTCAATCAGACGCAGCCGGTCTCGCCCAGGTAGTGCCCACAGAACCCCGTGAGGGTTCGCGGAGTGCACCTCAGCTCGTCGATGGCGAAGCGCAGGAAGGCATCGAGGCGGTCGAACACGCGATCCACGCACGCGGCGTCGGGGCAGGTCGCGCTCTCGCCTGGCCAGAGGGCCGGGCCGGGGATGTTGAGCGTGAGGCAGGGCAGGCCCCGCTCGATCGCCGTCTCGGCCAACGCTCGCAGGCCGGCCTCATCGCTCCGCACCGGATCGAGCCACCGCAGATGCGTCACCGGCAACCACGGGTTGCCCAGGACCCTCGCGAGTCTTTGCCGCGGGTCGCACTTGACCATCGCGCGCCCGACGAAGCCCGGCAGCTCGCGGTCCCAGCCGATCGTGAGCGGCACCTCGAGCACCGGGCTCGAGCCCCGGAGCTGGGGCTGCTGCCGATCGGGAAAGTATGGGGCCTCGGGGGCGTCGCGCCAATCGGGGCCCTCGCCCGGCGCGGCCTGGACGTAAGGGGTCACGCTGCTGTCGACCCTGTAGCCGAGCCGCTCGAGCGCCTGCACGGCGGCACCATTCAGACCGCCACCGGCGGCGCGGTGCACTTCGGGGCGTCGCCCGAACGCGCTCTCGATGGCCTCGGTGAGCGCCCGGAGCTTCGCGTCGACGGCCGAAGCCGGGATGGCGCTGGGCGGACGCGCGATGAGGCGGTCCTCGTTCGCCTCGAAGGGCGGGGTGATCCACGGCAGCAGGTGCGCGCCGATCTCGCAGCGGTCCGACCGCCACAGCTCGGCGAACCACTCGCCCTCGCGGCGGGTCGCCACCGGGTAGGGCAGCAGCCACGTCGGGGGGATGCCGAAACGCTCGCAGAGGCGCTGAAGGCGAGGCGCGCCTTCGAGGTTGCGAAACGAGGTGCGCGCCTGCACCTCGCCGCGCGGCGCGTCGGGCTCGACTGCGACGGTGACCAGCAAGGAGACCATGCGGCGGACTCTACCACCGCGCGGTCCGGGGCGAACCTCGTTTGGGTGCAATTCCCGATCTCCGGCGCGCGGAAAGGTCGAGGGTCGACGGTCGACGGGCAGCAGTCGGCCCGGCCCGGCTCCGGTGCCCCTCGCGGCGGGCTTCCGCGGCGCACGCCGCCGAACCGTACACGCCCGCGGCGGCGGCGACCGGTGCGGTTCCGCTCGACCGCCGATGGCCGTTCGCCTTGCCGCTGGCGGACCGCGCCACCGGGGCTGTACGCTGCGCGCGATGTTTTCAAGCCAAGCCCTTCTCGGGCGGGGCGTCGTCCTCCTGGTGTTCGGGGCCGCCTGTTCGACCCCGGAGCCCAGCACGCCCCTCCGCTCCGAGGCGATGCCCTCTCTCGCCGACGCCTCCTTCGCCCCCGTCGATGACGACGCGCTCCTCGTGGTGTGGCGCGAGAGCGTGCAGTACCGATCGGGCTTCGTCGCCCTGGCCCGCAACGCGCAGGCCTTCGCGCTCGACGTGCAAAAGGCGCGACGGATGCTCAGCGAGACTCGGGCCTTCGAGCGCCTGCCGATCGTGGCCGACGGTGACGTCGTGGCCGATGCGGGTCGGGTGCGGGCGGCCCTCCACGATCTCGGTCGGCGCAACGGATTGAGCGCGGGCTTCACCGTCGTGGTCACGCCCGAGCCGCTGGCGCCGCTGCCGACGACGGTGATCTCCACCGGCGAGCCCTTCGATTACTCGCGCGATCAGGTGCTGGCCGGCTACGGCGTCTCGGTGACGCTCCCCAACGCGCTGGTGGATGGGCCCCGCGTCGTCGGCGCGCTGCGCTCCTTCGATCGCGTCGTGGTGATGGAGAGCGTCACCTTCAGCGGGTCGAGCGCGGTCCTGCGTGGGCGGGCCTACGCTTTCCGCGACCTGCCGGCGGTGCGCTTCCAGCGCGAGGCGATCCATCCCGACACGGTCATCGCGGCGGCCGCGGGCGCCCCCCTCGGAGCGCTGCCGCCGTCCGCACGGCAACGCGCCGAGAGCATTCGGGCCAACTACGCGCAGGTCGACGCGCTCGGCGGCGCGCTCGAGGAGGCCTTCGCCCAGCAGGCCCTGCTGGAGATCGAGACGGCGCGCTTCAAGTCGTACGCACAGGTGGATCAGGCGGCGCTCGAGGTGTCCTGGTCCCGCCTGGTGGGGGACGCGCCCCAGTAGGCGGGGCCGGCGCTCCGGGACGCGCCGCCGAGTAGACCGCCGCCGTGCGGTGCGAGGCTGACGGGTGCGAGGCTGACGGGGGCGAGGCTGACGGGGGCGAGGCTGACGGGGGCGAGGCTGACTGGGGCGCCGAGGCTGGGCTCGGCGCCGACCGTCAGTTCCAGGTGGCCTTGATCGACCAGCTGTTGAGCGTGCCGACGTCGCGCGCGTAATGGTCCGAGACCTTCAGCTTCCAGACGCCGCGCAGCTCGACGCCCGCGGCCGCGTCGACCGTGAAGGTGGCCTTCAGGTCGTCGGCGCTGCCCCCCGTGTTGATCGCGTGCAGGCGCCAGTTGCTGCCCTCGTGGACGAGATCGACGGCCAGATCGCCCCGGTAGGTGTGGGTGATGTCCACCACCACCTCGAGCTTCGTGACCGTGCCGGCCTGCGCCAGGACGATCTCGCCCGAGACGCCCTCGGCGTTGTTGTCGGGGATGGCCAACGGGCCGTGCTCGGCGGCGAAGGTGCCCTCGCCCCCAGGGCTCGGCGGATCGACCGGCGCGCCCTCATCGGTCACGACGCTCAGCTTCCATGCGTTGAGCCGCCCGACGTCCGCGCCGGCGTGATCCGTGATGCGCAGCGTCCAGGTGCCCGCGAGCTCCTTGCCGGCGAAGGCCGTCAGGTCGAAGCTGCGCTTGATGTCGTCGGCGCTGCCGCCGGTTCGATCGTGCAACGTCTGCGTGCCCCCGTCCTTGGTCAGGATGACCCGCAGATCGCCGACATAGCTGTGGCTCAGATCGAGGTCGAGCGTTCCGGAGACGATGCGGCCGCTCTCCGCCACCTGAAGCTCGCTGCTGATGCCGGCCGCGTCGTTGTCCGGGATGTCCTTCGGCGTGTCGCCCGCGGTGAACTCGTGGGAGCCCATGCCCATGTCGTCGACGCTGGGCAGCGCCGCCTGAAGAATCACCTCCGAGATGAAGGCGTAGTCGAGGTGCGGGTTCTCGTAGTTGCGGCGCGACGGCGTCTGGGCCAGGGGCTGCCACATGAAGTCGGGGTGCGACTGGTTGCTGCCCGCGAGGCTGGCATCCCATGCGCCGTCACCGACGATGCGGGCCGACTCGTCGGCGAGCGGGCGATCCAGGTACAGCGTGTAGGTGAGCGTCCGCAGCTCGACCTGGTCGCCCCAAAGCGCCTGAGCGTCCGAGAAGGACGTGGGGTAGGCGTCGGCCAGGATGTCGTCGTCCGTGTGCGCCTCGTGGGGCAGGCCGTCGGTGATCCAGTGAATCGTGGTCGTGACCTGGATGGGATAGACAGGCTGGCTGCCGAGCGTCTTCTTCGAGGGGTTGCCCTGGCTGTCGTACTCGGTCTGGAACAGCTCGATCGCCTGCGGCGCCGGGCTCGCCGCGTCGTACATCACCTCGATCTGCGAGGTGTAGCTGCGCATGGGCTGGTTCCAGACCTGGTCGCCGGTGAAGCGGTCGATCACGAAGCCGCGCCCCGCCTTGCCGAGCTGGCTGCCGGTGAAGATGTGGAAGCCGGCGGGCGTGACGTCTTCGAAGGTGAGGCCCGTCTTCTCAGCGTCGTTGTGGCGGCTGCCGAAGAAGCTGGCCTGATGCTCCATCCAGCTCTCGGTCAGCAGCGCCTTGACCTCGCCGGGGGTGAACCTGACGACGCGGCCGTCCTTGGTCACCTCCGCGTCCTGCCGAGGCTCGTCCTCCATGAGCGAGGCGGCCGACCAGGCGTTGCAGTGCCCCCACCAGCTACCGACGCCGGCCACGCCGCGGCCGTGCTCCTGATGCTCGAACTCCGTGGCCGTGTCGACCTCGACGGCGGGCAAGGCTGCCCGCTTGGTCTCGAGCTCCTCGTTGAGCCGCAGATACTCCTTGCCGTCGTCCGTGGCGCGCCAGTCCTGGCCGGGGTTGTCGGCGATCCACTTGTTGAGCTTGCTCACG